>DASZNX010000066.1:0-6704 GCA_035551075.1 Gemmatimonadales bacterium
CGCAAACGCGATTCCGTAGCGGCCGCGCAGCGCCGCGCGCTCACCGGAGATCTTCCCATTCCACAGGCGCGCTTCGACGCCGGCATAGACATCCTGGGATGGATCATCCAGCGCGAGCGAGGAGAAGAAGTGCGTCGCCGCGGCGATGCGAAATTGGTCGCCGGCAAACGAATGACTCGCGCCCACGTCGAGCGTCGCCCGATCGCTGATCTGCGTATCGAGACGCGTCTCATGATAGGCGAGCGTCGCGCCCAGGTCGGTCGCGGCGATGCGGCGCGACCACGTTCCGCCGAGTGAGAAGGTGTAGACAGCTACGCTGCCGGTAGGATCAGGACTTTCCGTGGTCTGCGTGATGTCGCTGAGACCCACGCGACCGTAGATGAGGCCCAGCTCGCCGATCTTGCCGGCGGGCATGCGAACCGTGGCGATGATACCGCTTGCGTCGACTGCAGATGGCGTCTGAATCGCCTCGACGGCGAGGACGACGCGCGCGCTGTCCACCACTTGAGCAGGATTCCAAAACGCCGCCGCGGGTCCGACGGCGAGCGCGGTCGGGGTCGGTACGGTGGCGGCGGCAACGCGCCAAAGGGTTGTGCCCGCCGCCTCCTGCGCAACGCCTGGCTTGCCCGTGCTCGTGAGTACTCCCAAAACCAGTAGGGCCCTGCCAATGCGTTGCATGCAGAACGTTTACTGCGCACTGTGGCGCAGTCAACTCAAGTCAACTATCTTCAATCGGTTACGGCACTTGGACGCGCCCCATTGCGGCTCACAGAACTGCTCACGCCCGATCGAATCCGGGTACCATTACGGGCCCACAGTAAGGAGGGCGTGTTGCGCGAACTGGTCGAGCTCCTCATGGATGGAAATGGGGATCCAGGACGCGCTAAGGCCATGTGGGGAGCGGGAGTAGAAGACGTATTTCAAGCCGTGCTCGAGCGGGAGCGGCAGTTCCCAACCGGGATTGGCTACGGCGTCGCAGTTCCACATGGCAAGACGCCGGCGCTTCCGAACCTGCTGATTGTGGCCGGGACGACGCCGGCTCCGGTGCCCTATGAGACAGTGGACGGTGAACCCGTCCGCTTGTTTTTCCTGCTCGCGGGACCGGAGTCGCAGGCGGGCTCCCATGTGAAGGCAATCAGCCGCATCTCGCGGCTCGTGCGGCGGGAGCCGATTCGCGCGCGACTGCTCGCGGCGCAATCTCCGGAAGAGTTCTACCGCATCCTGTGCGACGCTGAGAGGGGAGGAGTAGCATAGACGCCAGTGTGGCGCGGACAACCCTGCGAACTCACCGCTGCGGCGCACTGAGGAAGGAGCACATCGGACAGCGTGTGCGATTGGGGGGCTGGGTCCACCGACGCCGTGACCTCGGGGGCATTGTCTTCCTCGACCTGCGCGACCGGGACGGGATCGTGCAGGTCGCCGTCGGACCGGGCTGGGCCTCCGCGGACACGCTTGCCGTCGCGCAGACGGCCTCTTCCGAAGCGGTGCTCACCGTCGAGGGCGAAGTCGTCGCCCGGCCGCCCGCGATGCGCAACGCCGAGCTCGCGACCGGCGATGTCGAGGTCCATGCAACGCGCCTGCAGGTCATGGGCCCCGCCGAGACGCCGGCGATTCCGGTCGCGCGCGGCAAGGGCGAAGAGCTGCCGACCGAGGAGCTGCGACTCAAGTACCGCCATCTCGATCTGCGCCGGCCCGAGCTGCAAGCGAATCTGATCCTGCGCCATCGGCTGCTGCAGCGCGCGCGGCGCGCGCTGTCCGAGCTCGATTTTCTCGAGATCGAGACACCGATCCTCACCAAGCCGACGCCGGAAGGCGCGCGCGACTATCTCGTGCCGTCGCGCGTGCACCCCGGTGAGTGCTTCGCGCTGCCACAATCACCGCAGATCTACAAGCAGCTGCTGATGGTGTCGGGGTTCGATCGGTACTTCCAGATCGCGCGCTGCTTCCGCGACGAGGATCTGCGCTTTGACCGCCAGCCCGAGTTTTCGCAGATCGACATCGAGGCGTCATTCGTCACGCAGGAAGACGTGATCGGTTACGTCGAACATGTGCTGGTCGCGCTGTGGGACGAAGCCGGCTACAAGATCGAGCGTCCGTTCCGGCGTTTGACCTGGCGCGAAGCCATGGAGCGCTACGGTACCGATAAGCCCGATCTGCGCTACGACCTGCCGATCGCCGATTGGACGACGCAGGTGCAGCCGCTCGCCGTCCCCTTCTTCCAGAGCGCGACAAACGGATCGCGCGTCCGCGGCATTGCGGTACCCGGCGGCGGGACGCTGTCGCGCAAAGACGTAGACCAGCTGGCAGAAGCCGCCAAGACGATGGGAGCGTCCGGGCTGGCGTGGGTCAAGCGACAGGGTGAGCAGCTCTCCGGCTCGGTCGGCAAGCACTTTACCGCCGAAGCACTTGGCAACATCGGCGTGGGAGACGGCGACATCGCGCTCATGACGGTGGGTCCCGATCGCGTGACCTCACCGGCGCTCGATCGGATACGGCGCGAAGTGATCCGCCGACTCGCGCCGGAGCCCAAGATTGCGCATGCCATGTGCTGGGTCGTCGACTTCCCGTTGTTCGAACCCGATCCTGAGACTGGGAAGCCGGTATTCGCGCATCACCCGTTCACCTCCCCGCATCCGGAGGACGTGAGCAAGCTCGACAGCGAACCGTTCGCGTGCCGCGCGCTGCATTACGATGCCGTCTATAACGGAAACGAGCTCGGTTCGGGCTCGATCCGTATCACGGATCCCGCCGTGCAGCGCACCGTGTTCCGCCATCTCGGCCTCTCGGCCGAGGAAATCGAGGCGCGCTTCGGCTTCCTGCTGACCGCGCTGGCGGCCGGCGCACCGCCGCACGGCGGCTTTGCGATCGGCTTCGACCGCACGGTGATGCTGATTCTGGGCGCTGGATCGATGCGCGATGTGATTGCGTTTCCGAAGACCACTGCAGCCCGCGCGCTGTTCGAGGGCGCGCCGGCTCCGGCGCGGCCCGAGGACCTCGCCGCTCTCCATATCAAGGTGGTTCCATGAGTGATGACGTCGTCCATCGTCTCTCTGTGGAAGGCGTAGACCCGCTGGCGTTGGCCGGCGTGAACGATGCGAACCTGTTGGAGCTCGCGCGCCGTCTCGGCGTGCGCGTCTCGTTACGCGGTGATAACCTGTCGCTGGCCGGGCCACCCGCGGCCATCGAGCGCGCCAGCCCGGTCGCGCAGGCGCTGATCGATCTGGCGCGCATGGGTGAAAATCTCGACGTGCACGACGTCGAACGGCTGGTGACCGAGGAAGGGAAGGGCGAGCTCGGAAGCCAGCAACCCGGCGACCCCCCCCCCGTGAAGATCATCCTGCCCGGCCTGCGCCGGGTCATCCAGCCAAAGACCACGGGCCAGCGCGAATATCTCCGCTCGATCGCGGAGCACGACATCGTCATCGGCATCGGGCCCGCCGGCACCGGCAAGACCTATCTCGCGGTCGCGGCAGCCGTGGACGCACTCGCGCGGAAGCGCGTGCGCCGCATTATCCTCGCGCGGCCCGCCGTCGAAGCGGGAGAGAACCTGGGCTTTTTGCCCGGTGACCTCCAGGAAAAGGTCGATCCGTATCTGCGGCCCCTCTACGACGCGCTCGAGGACATGATGCCGCGCGAGCGCGTGCAGAAGGCGCTCGAGACGCGCACCATCGAGATCGCGCCCCTCGCCTACATGCGCGGCCGCACGTTGAGCGATGCATTCGTGATTCTCGACGAGGCGCAGAATGCGACGGGCATGCAGATGAAGATGTTTCTCACGCGCCTGGGCGTTAATTCGCGCGCCGTAATCACGGGTGACAAGACGCAGATCGATTTGCCGATCCGCGAAGACTCGGGGCTGCTGCAGGTCGAGCGCATTCTGCCCGGCATTGAGGGGATCGGCTTCGTCTATCTCGACGAGGGCGACGTCGTGCGCCATCGCCTGGTGCGGGACATCATCCGCGCCTACGCCGAGGATGCGCAGGGTTAGATGAAAACCCCGAAGCGGGATCGGGTGCGGTACCATGCGGCGCGCTGGGTCTGGGTGCCGTTCATGGCGCTGGTGGCGCACGTCGCGTTCCCGTCCAGCGCGGCGGACGTCGCGCCGCTGCTCGAGCCGGGCGCCCGGGCCGACAAGGAAGTCATCGCGCCCTTCAACTTCGTGGTGAACAAATCGGAAGACGAGCTGCAGCGCGAATCAGAAGAGCTCGCCGCGTCCGCGAAGCCGATCTACGAGTTCCGCCAGCACGCCTACGACAGCAGCGCTACGACGATGGCGGCGTTCTTCAGCGCGATCGACGCCGCCGCGGACCAGGGTCCGCAGGCGATCATGCACGCCGCGAGCGATTTCGGGATCCCAGTGACGGCGCAAGAGGCCGCCTATTTGGGCAAGGGCGGGAAGCGGCATGCCCTCCAACAGGCCCTGGAGAAGCTGTTCGATCGGACGCTCGCGCAGGGTGTGACGGGACCGGGAGTGCTGCAGGTCGAGCAGTCGCGAGAGCTCATCGTGCGGCGGGGGTCGACCGAATCGTCGGTACAGCGCGATCAGGTGCTCACGTTCGCGCAGTACTTGAGCCGCGCCAAACAACTGCATCCCGATCCCGGCTCGAGTGTGGCCGACGTGCTGTATCTGAAGCTCGTGCGCCAGTTCTTCCGACCCACCCTGATCCCCAAGCAGCTCGAGACGGAACGGCGGCGCAACGAGCTGCGCGGCAGCGTGGATCCGAGCAAGTACATCGTCCGTGCCGGCGACCGCATCGTCGCGCCCAACGAAATCGTGACCAACGAAGCGCACGAGCGCCTGGTCGCGCTGCATCAGGAGTTGCTGCGCCGCGGCGCCGCCACCACCTACTCGATCCGGGGCGTCATTGGGCCGCTGCTGCGCGACTCGTTGATCCTCGCGATCTTCTGGGTGCTGCTGCTGTTTTACCGCCGTGAGACGTATCGCGACACCAGGCAGGTGGCGCTGATCGGCGGCCTGTTTTCGGTGCTGCTGCTCCAGGCCGGCATCGTGGCGCGGTCGTATCCGACGCATCCCGAAATCATCTTCATGCCGTTCGTGGCGATGATGATGACGGTGCTGTTCAATGGCCGCGTCTCGATGATCGCCGCGATGATTCTCTCCGTCGTCGTCGGATTGCAGCCCGTCTTCCACGACGTCCCCGCGACGTTCCTCTGTATCGTCGGTGGCGTGACGGCCGCCCTCTCGGTCCGCACCCTGCGCAGCCGCAGCAATTTCTACGCGCCGGTCCTGATCATCGCCGCCGGCTATCTCGTCGGCGCGTTGGCGCTTGGCCTCGCGAGCGGTTGGCCCATCGAGGAAATCGCGCTCCGCGGTTTGCTCGGCGCCGTCAACGGCCTCGTGTCCGCCGGTCTGACGTTCTTCCTGCTGCCCGTCGCCGAATCGGTCACGCACATCACCACCGACCTGACGTTGCTCGAGCTCTCCGATCCCAGCCGGCCGCTCCTGCGCCGCTTGTCGCTCGAAGCCCCCGGCACTTATGCGCATAGCGTCGCGATGGCGAACCTGGTCGAAGCGGCGTGCAATCGCATCGGCGCCAACGGACTCCTCGGGCGCGTCGGGTGCTACTATCACGACGTCGGGAAGGTGAAGAACCCGATGTATTTCGTGGAGAATCAGATCCCGGGGAACAACCCGCACGACCGCCTCAAGCCGCTCCAGTCGGCGCAGATCATCAAGGCGCATGTGACCGACGGCCTCGCGCTTGCGGCGGAGGCCCAACTGCCCGATTCGGTGTCGGCGTTCATTCCCGAGCATCACGGCACCACCGAGATCACGTACTTCCTCGACAAAGCCAAGAAGGATGGCGGCTCACCGCGCAATCCCGAGGACTTCATGTATCCCGGCCCGAAGCCGCGCTCCATGGAGACCGCGATCGCGATGATTGCGGATTCGGTCGAAGCGGCGTTGCGCGTGCTCGAGGACCTGACCCCGCAGAAAATCGAAGAGGCGATCGATCATATCGTGCGCACCAAAGTGAACGCGGGACAGCTCGATGAAGCGCCGCTCACACTGCAGCAGATCGAGCAGGTGAAGCAGGCGTTCCTGGTCGTGCTCAGCGGCATGTATCACAACCGCATCGATTATCCGGAATCCAGTGGCGGCATTGGCGCGACCTGGCAGCCCGCGACGGCCCGGCGCGCGTAAGCGAAGGGAGAGCAATCTCGGGCGTGTGGCGCAACGCGTGTTGGCCTGGGAGCGCGCGCCCGCGAATTCGCACGTGGATATCACCTTGCTGTCGCCTCTGCGCATGCGGCGCCTGAACGCCCGAGCCACCGGCCGGCGCGGCCTCACGGACGTCATCGCGTATCCGCTGCCTCAGCCCGACGGCCGGATGCTCGGCGATGTGTACATCTGCCCCGAGGCCGCGGCGCGCGAGGCGAAAAACGGCGTCGTGGGGGGCGGGGGGGGGCTCGACGAGGAACTCGTCCGCCTGGCCGTTCACGGCACGCTGCACGTGCTCGGCTACGATCACCCCGAGGGTTCGGGCAGGACGCGCTCAGCGATGTGGCGCCGTCAGGAACGCTACGTGCGCCGCCTACTGCACCGCAGCTGACATGTTGACCGCAGCCGCACTGCAACTCATCGGGCTCGTTGTCGCCCTGACCGCCGCCATCTGGGCTGCGCTGCTGGCGCTCGCCGAAGAAGCGGCCGTGGGCGAAGCGCTGCACACACTGGGCGACGC
>DASZNX010000067.1:0-11803 GCA_035551075.1 Gemmatimonadales bacterium
GGGAGCATTGGCGAGCAGCGACGCCGACGTCACGCTTCCGGCCGCGTGCGCTTCGAGAATTCCGCGATTCACTGCCCGAGAGAGACCGAGATCGTCGGCGTTGATGATGAGTCGCCGTTCAGCGATAACGCCCTCGCCAGTCATTCCAGCGAATCTTGAGCAGGTCGCCCAGCATCGTTGCGCCATCGCGCGCGAACCGCATGCTGCTGGGCTCGCTGTCGTAACGGAACCGCACGGGAACCTGCGCGACGCGGAGGCCGTGACGGCGCGCGACGTAGAGGAGCTCGACGTCGAAGCCGAACGTCTCGATCGTGAGCCGCGGAAACAGCGTAGTCGCCGCCCGCGCCGTGAAGCCCTTGAGGCCGGCCTGGGTATCGAGAATGCCCGGGAGCAGCGTATGTCGCACGATCCAGTTGAACGTCCGGCTCATCAGGTGCCGAGTGTAGAGGTAGCGGAAGAAGGACGGCGCGATCAAGTAGCGGGATTCGGGCAGCACCCGACAGGCGACGGCCACATCGGCGCCGGCCTGCAGGTGTTCCAGAACGACCGCCGCCTCCTCGATCGGATACGCGAGGTCGGCATCGAGGAATACCCGGAACGCGCCCGCTGCGGCGATCATGCCCCGGCCCACAGCGTGTCCCTTGCCGTGATTGCGGCCGTTGACGAGAACGCGGACGTTCGGAGTGTGAGCGGCAAATTCGTGCAGCAGGGCGCGTGTGGCCGGTGTGCTGCCATCATCTACCAGCAGGAGCTCCACGCGCTCGCGCTGCCGATCCATCCAGGCGGCAATGGACGGGAGGCCGACCTTCAGACGGTCGGCCCCGTTCAGTACCGGCAGAACGAGCGAAAGGTGAACGGCGGCGGTCTCGGGCATGGCTCCAACAAGACCCCCGAAGGTCGTCCGGCGTGACTGCCTTAAGGCGTCACGCTTCCGAAATACACCTCAAGGTTCGTCGGATACGTCCCATAGGTCTTGCCGGGACCGGTCCAGGTCATCCCGGCGCTGCCGGGGAGCGAGACGATCCCGTTGTAATCGCCGATGAACGGCCTAATTCCGCCGGGGCAACCGGAACAGGGCACGCCTTGGGTTGATGGATCCCAGCTCGATTTCGTGACCCGGGTCGTCGTCCACGTGTTGCCGCCGTCCGCGCTCGCAATGTACGAGACGTCGACGAGCGTGTTCCCCGAGTAGCTGCGATCCTGGCTGATCATGTCGATGCGGCCGCTCGAGGGCTCGACGCTGGCCTCTACGTTGATGCGATCCCCGGAGGCCGGCGCGACGACCGCGGGCGTCGACCATTTCGTGATGTCGCTGACGTTCGCGTAGGTGAGGAAAATCTGCGCCTTCCCGGCGACGATGTCGGTATAGGCAACGTACAAGCGCCCGGTGGAAGGATCGAACGCGGGGGAAGGATACGAGCCGGGCGCGCGGTATTGGCCGCCGGAGATGTTGAAGCAGTAGGGCGGATAGAGGCAGACCGGGTTTTGGAACGTGGCGAACTGGAAGGAGTTGCTCCACGTCGCTCCGTGATCCTTCGAGACGCTCACGTACATCGCGGTGCCTTTGCCGCCCTGAATCGCATTGTCGAACGTCACATAGGCGTAGCCGGTCTTCGGGTCGACGGCGATGCGGGCATCCTGATCGCTGCGCACGTCCCCGCTCGAAACCTTTACCGGCAGCCCGAAGCTGTTCCCGCCGTCGCGCGAGACCGCAATGAAGATCGGTGAATGCGAGCTCAAACCGGTGAAATGCGCCCAGGCCACGTAGATCGTGCCGTCATTCGCGACCGTCATCGCGTCGTGATCGGGGAACTGGCCGTTGGAGCCACGAGCCTTGCCTTCGCCCTGGAAGGCGCTCACCAGCGTGAGTGGATGATCGGGGCCGCCTGCTGTCCAGGTTTTTCCCCCATCGCTCGAGCGGCTGAGCCAGAGCGCGACTTGCTTTCCTTTATAACCGAAGCACGTGAAGTAGGCGGTGCGGCCGTCGGGACTGAATGCCACATAGGGATCGCCGCCGAAATCGTACGTACCGGTGCCCGGCACCGTGGGATCGTTCGTGAACGCCGTGATGCCGGGGATGAAGCCGTTCGGCAGGGTCGAGGTCCAGGTTTTCCCGCCGTCGAACGTTGCGTTCACGCCGCAGCCGTCGTTGTAGTTCCAGTCATTGTTTCCGGTGATCATGTTCAGCGGGTTCCGAGGATTGACGGCAATCGGCGTTTCGTTCTGCGAAGTCGTATCGCGGCTGACATCGACAACCAGCGTGCCGCCCGAGCCAAACGTGCTGAAGCTCGGCGCCGGCGTCCGAGCGGTGGTTGGTGCTTCGCGGCAGGCGCCCCCGGCCAGCAGCGCGCCCGCGCAGGCGGTGGTAGCAAGAGAATTGAGGAATCGCATGCAGATTCTCCGAAAGACGTTCAACGGGAAGGCGCAGCCTCCGCGCTGCGCGGGTCTGGACGCACTGTGAAGGTCTGGGTAAGTGCACGGCCGTTCACCGTCAGCCGCGCCGTGAAAGAGCCGCTCAGCCGAGTGGCTCGGCTACGACGGGGTCCACCCGACCCCGGAGTTCCTGGCTCGACGGGTGCGACCGGCCGCCACACGACCCGATGCATCCCGGGCGTCGTGGCAAAGACTTCCGGCACGGGCTGCCACAGTGGCGATAGCCTTGGCAGCCCGCCGCCGGCGCCGGCGGTCCCGTTTCGCGGTCCCGTCTCCGGCTGACTGGAGGCCGGCCAAGTCCGCATCACTCGACCTGTAGCGTCAAGGATCTCCAGGGTGACAGCGCCTGACGGCGACGCTTTGAGGTAGTAGTCCAGAAACACGCCGTCGGGCGGATTCGCGGCCTGCGGTTCGTCGCGCTGGAGCGGTGTGCCGTCGTCATCACCAGGGACGACGTTGATGGTGTCCGCGGGCCGGAACAGCCACGCATCGGCCTGCAACGCTTCGTCGCTGACCTGGCGCAAGGCGCTGATGTCGTCCATCACCCAGAACCCGCGCCCATGCGTGGCGACGATGAGGTCGGTGCCGTAGACGACAAAGTCGCGCACCGAGGTGACGGGGAGGTTGCGCTGCAGCGGCTGCCAGTGATCGCCGTCGTCGAACGACACAAACGCCCCGCGCTCGGTCCCGGCGAACAACAGCCCCCGGCGCACCAGGTCTTCCTTTACTACATGAACGTAGACACCATCGGGCAGGCCCACGGTGATCGGCTGCCAGGTCTTGCCCTGATCGCGCGTGCGGTAGATGTACGGCGCGAAATCCTGTAGCTGGTGCCGATCCACGCTCGCGTAGGCGGTATCAGGATCGAAGTGTGATGCCTCGATGGCCGTCACTCGGCTCCACGCCGTCAGCGCGGCGGGCGTGACGTCGCGCCACGACGCACCGTCGTCGGTCGTGATCTGGATAAGTCCATCGTCTGTGCCGATCCAGACGAGAGGCGCGCGCAGCGGCGATGGGGCGATCGCGTAAATCACGCCGCGCTTCCCGTTCCGATCGGTCGCCGCCGCCGCGGCCTCGTCGAGGTTCGCCGGAATGCCGGGCTGAGGTCTCGTCAGGTCGCCGCTGATCTGTTTCCAGGTACGTGCTTCGTCGGTGCTCTGGAACAGGAATTGGCTGCCGTAATAGAGGGAATGGGGATCTGCCGCCGACAGCACCAGGGGCTGGGTCCAATCGGCGCGATCGGTTTCGCTGCCTTTTGGCGTGCTGGTGCCGGGCACCGACAGGTTCGTCTCGAGATTCCAGCGGCCGCCGTCGCCACCGTAGATCACGCCCGGATGGAGCGGATCGCCGGTCGCATAGCCGCTTTCACCGGCGGCCCCGATCGGCTCCCAATCGCGCTGCGAGATTTGCGCGAATTTGCCGCGCGAGCGAACCGCCACCGCGCCCGAATCCTGTTGCGCGCCGACGACCCAGTACGGAAATCGGTAGTCGACCGATGCATGATAGATCTGCGCGGTGGGCTGGTTGAGCCAGGAGCTCCAGGTCATTTCGCGCGGGTCGGCGGTACGCGCGTTGCGGGTGATGATCGTGCCCTGGTCGCTTGCCACGATGAGAATGTCGGGATTGTCGGGGTTGATCCACACCTGATGGTAGTCGTCTCCACCCGGCGACCCGCGGATCACATCCCAGGTGGCGCCGCCATCTCGGCTCCGATTCACGGCCACGTTCGGCAGGTAGACGATGTCGGCATTTTTCGGATCGACCGCGATCTTCTCGAAGTACCAGCCGCGACCCCACAGCGCCGGATCCGCGCTGACGCGGCGCCACGTCGCGCCGGCGTCATCAGAGCGGAATACTCCACCTTGGCCTGGTGGTGGCGGAGCGGGTCGACCGGGGGCGGTAGGAGGCGGTACCGGGGCGGTAGGATCGGGCACCAGGCAGTCGACGACGGCATAGACACGACGGGGATTGGTCGGCGCAACGGCGATGCCGGTGCGACCAATTCCTGTAGCAGGCAGGCCGGCCGTCAGCTGATGCCAGGTCGACCCACCGTCGGTGGACTTGTAGATCCCGCCGCCCGGACCGTTGGTGGGCGCGTACGTGAACCACGGCGGGCGCCGCGTATTCCACAGCCCCGCGTACACCACGCGGGAATTGGTCGGGTCGATGACGACCTCCACCGCGCCCACGTTCTCGTCTTTGTAGAGCGCCTTCTCCCACGTGCGACCGCCGTCGCGCGAGCGGAACACGCCGCGGTCCGGATTGGCGGCGTAGAGATGACCGATCGCGGCGACAAAGACGACGTTCGGATTTTTGGGATCTACGGCGATCTTACCGATGTGCTGGGTGTTCTCGAGACCAAGGTGGACCCAGGTGCGGCCGGCGTCGGTGGATTTGTATACGCCGTTGCCGAAGCCGGTGGAGTCGCGCAAGGTGGACTCGCCCGACCCGACGTAAATGACGTCGGGCGCCGAAGGGGCGACGGCGAGCGCTCCGATCGATGCCACGGGCTGCTCGTCGAACACTGGGACCCAGGTCCTGCCGGCGTCGATGGTTTTCCAAACGCCGCCGTTGACGTGGCCGAAATAGAACTCGTCGGGCCGGCCGGGGACGCCGCTGACGGCGTCGCAGCGGCCGCCGCGGAACGGGCCCAGCATGCGCCAATCCGGGCCGATCGGGACGTCCGTGAGACTGGGGCTGCCCGTGGGGAGCGCGCGCCGATCGAGGAGGGACGCACGCGGAAAGCGCAGCGCAGACAGCGCAACGCCGGCCTGAGCGATGCGGGCGAGGAAATCGCGGCGGGATTGCATGGCTCTCCGAGTGCTGCGGTTCACCTTTGGAGGCGCGACGAACCTTCAATAGAAGGGCTATCCGAAACCCCCGCAACTCGCGACTTGGCGTCGGCTCAGTGCCCCTCGGAGCTGAGCGCGCGCTCATACGCCCCCATCACGTCCCGCCGACTCACGATGCCGAGCAGCCGCTCGGTGGACGCCGGATCCACCACGGGCAGGTAGTCCACGTCCTCGCCGCCGAGCCTGCGCAGGGCCGTCAGCAGCGAGTCCTCCGGAGTGACGTGGTCCGCGTGCGGACGGATCAAATCGGCCGCGACGACGACTTGGGCGAGGTGATCGCCGCTCTCGGCTGCCTCGCGCACGGTTTCGCGATCGATCATGCCAATAAGCCGGCCTTCGGCGCTCACCACGGGAAACTCGCTTTGGCGGCCCTCTAGCATGGCCGCGAGGATCGTCGCAATGGTGGCGTTGTCGCGCACGACCACCGGACGGCGATTGAAGCACTCCGCGATTGTCGTGCGCGCCAGCACCGCCGCGTCGGCGCCATGCGACAACACCAGTCCGCGGCGCACGAGCCATTCCGTATAGATCGACTCGGGATATAGGCGCCGCGCGACGCCGTACGCGAGCACGCTGGTCAACATCAAGGGCAAGATGAGCCCGTAGTCGCGCGTCATTTCGAACACCATCATGATCGCCGTGAGTGGCGCGTGCGTTGCTCCCGCCACGAGCCCCGCCATCCCAACGAGCGCAACCGCTCCCGGCGCGATGTGCCAACCCGGCAGGAGAACCGAGGCTCCCACTCCACATGCGCCGCCGAGCGTGGCGCCAATGAACAGCGCCGGGGTGAACACGCCGCCAGTGCCGCCGGCCCCGAATGTCAGCGCCGTCGCGGCAAGCTTCGCGAAGGCAAGGGCCAGCAGGAACGTCACACTGCGCGACGCGACGATGCCGATGTTCAAGCTTTCATGCCCGTGGCCCCACAGGTCCGCGTGAAATGCGAAATCGAGCGCTCCGACGAGTACGGCGCCGAGCAGGACCTGAAGCGCGGGCCGTAAGCGGGCGAACGCATCTTGTGTCTTCCAGACGCCGCGGGAGTAGACGACGGCGACCACGCCAGTCACGAGCCCGAGCGCCACATAGAGCAGCAGCTCCCAGGCGGTGTGAATCCCGAATGCCGCGGGGAGCGCGATCACGGGATGATCTCCAAACACAGCGCGTCCGACGGTTGCGGCGAGAATGCTCGCGACGATGAATGGCCCGAGCGCCGGGCCGCTGGTCGCGCCGAGGATCTTCTCCATGCCGAAGATCACGCCCGTGATCGGGGCATTGAACGCGGCCGAAATCCCCGCTGCGGCGCCGCATCCGACCAGCGTTCGCAAGCGGTTGGGCGAGACGCGGAGCCAGCGGCCGATGCGGAATGCGGCCGCGGCGCCGAGCACCACTACCGGTCCCTCCGCGCCGACGGAGCCTCCCGTGCCGATCACGATCGCCGCGGCCACCGTCTTGACGAGCACCGGGAGCGATGGAATCACGCCGCCCTTCACCGTCACCCGGTAAATCACATCGGGAATGTTTTCGCCTCCCGAGCCGCGGGCGCCCCAGCGCACCAGCGCGCGACAGGCCACGAGGCCCAGTCCGACCGTGACGGGAATCAGGACGACATCGGGTAGTGGCGCCTCGGTTGCGGCACGCAGCACAACGCGTTGGATGACGTCGATGGTTTTGTAGAAGACCGTGACCGCGCCGCCGGCCGCCGCGCCGATCACGACGGCCAGTGTCAGCAGAACCGACTGCTCTTCACCACCGAGCGTGGCGAGCGGTCGCATCAGAGTCCTGAAGCGACGGCGGAACGATCCGAAAAAGTCTGACCTCACGGTAGCGAAGGAACCCCCGGCGATCAATTGAGATCGCGCGAAAGAATCAATTTGAACGTGAGTTTGTCCGACGCGTCGGTGAGACCGAATCCCACGCCCGCCTCGAGATCGAGGGTCTTGGTCGCGTGATCCACGACTCCGTAGAGCTGATGCGTCGGTTGAGCGCCGAAGTCGTCGTATTCCTCGACGGCGAAGGCCCAGGCACGGGAGAGATTGCAGGCGACGCGGCTCGCCGGCGCGAATGCGACGTTGTCCGATCCCTCATAGGAGACGTCGACGATCGGATTGATGATGACGTCGAGGGGCTGGAGATGCCAGCCGATGATCGGTCGAATCTCCGAGGTCACGCGGCTCGCATCCCAGTGCGGGGCGTTGTAGCTGAGCTCGAAATTCACGCCGTAGAAGAAACCGCGGTCGTCCGCATGTGGGACGGCAAACAGCAAACGAAGCTTTGCACCGTCGAGCATGACATCCGTCTGCCCGTTTCGCTTCCCGATACTGTAGAGCGGCATGTAGAGCCCGGCCTCGAACCACGGCGTGACCCCGTACGCCCACTCGGGGACGCCATTGAGGGACTTGTCGGCGATTAGCGCCCCGGGATAGGCAGGAGTCGTCAGGCCTTGGGGAGTGAAGTTGTTGTGCCAGGTGAGATTGAACTTCCCCGGCGCGGTCAGGCCCCCGTCGTAGACCTGGATTTCGTCGGTTTGGGCTGTCCCCGTTCGCGTTCCAGCCATCAGCGCGAGCGCTGCGAGCGCGAGCGGTTTGATCACGCCTCGAATCTCACTCGGGGGACCGCCAAAAGCGATTGCGGCGCCTCCGCTCGAGCGTACGTTCTCCCGCCATGAAGCTTCCCCTCTGGACCTGGCTCACGGCTGCGGTACTGTTTTGCGGCGGCGGCAGCAGCCCCCCTCCCACTGCTGATTCGTGGCCGCTGCATCCGGCCCCGGCGGTCCACGTCCAGGGCAATCAGCTCGTCGACTCGGCAGGACGGGTTCTCCTGCTCCGCGGAGTCAGTCGCTCCGGCACGGAATACGCCTGCGCGCAGGGCTGGGGCTTTTTCGACGGGCCCTCCGACTCCGCATCCGTCGCAGCAATCGCGGCGTGGAAGGTGAATGTCGTGCGTGTGCCGCTCAACGAGACGTGCTGGCTCGCGATCAACGGCGTCAAGCCGGCCTATTCCGGCGACAATTATCGCACCGCGATCAGTGACTATGTCGCACGGCTAAACCGGGCGGGCATGGCCGTCATTCTCGAGCTGCACTGGAGCGGCCCCGACACCGTGGTCGCGCTCAAGCAGGCTCCGATGCCGGATCGCGATCACACACCCGAATTCTGGCGCGAAGTCGCTGCGGCCTTTCGCGGCAACCCGCATGTCATGTTCGATTTGTTCAACGAACCGTATCCTGACGACAATTCCGATTCACCGGAAGCGTGGCGGTGCTGGCGGGAGGGAGGAACGTGCCGCGGGATGCGCTATCAGGCGGCGGGGATGCAGGAGCTGGTCAACGTGGTCCGCGGCACTGGAGCGACCAACGTGATCTTGCTGGGCGGCGTGCGGTACTCATCGATGCTCACCAGCTGGCTCACGTCCCAACCGACTGATCCGTTGCGCAATGTGGCCGCGTCGTGGCACGTCTACAATTTCAGCGGCTGCAATACACGCGGCTGCTGGGACAGCACGGCCGCCCCCGTCGCGCAGCAGGTGCCACTCGTACTGGGCGAATTGGGAGAGAACGATCACGGCAGCGCGTTCATCACGGCATTGATGGACTGGATCGATGCGCGTCCCGGTGGCGCAGGGTATCTCGGCTGGTCTTGGGATGTGTGGGGCGATCCCCTGGATTTGATTTCGAGCTACGACGGAACGCCGACGAGCTACGGGCAAACGTTCAAGACGCGGTTTGCGCAAGGGCGGTAAGGGTAGCAGGGATTCCCATGTCATGTCTTCTTTTCACGGTTGTCCTCTGCCAGGCTTGGGACGTCCTTCGCGCGTGACAAGCCAGAAGAAGGCGCCATTCCGCGCGTCCCACATCCGCTCGCGCAGAGACCGGACGCCTTGCGCGGCGGCCCGCGAGTACATGGTGTCGCGTGGGAAAAGCTGCGCGGCGCGCGCGGTCATCGACACCTGCCGCGCCTGCGTCACGATCATCTTGTCCTGGTCACCGGTCGGCTTCCAACGGTAATCGAACGGGCTGAGAAAGCCTCCGTACTCGCGATCGATGGCGCGTGGATACCAGGCATCCAAATCCTCAGCGTAAGGAGGACTACTCCTCCATCCAGGCCGCGCCGCGGGACGGGTGCGACAGGTGTTGTGCTGGCAGCACACTCTCGGGGCCCATCTCCAGGTCGGTCGCGGGGAGGGCACGGGCACGTGGCTTGCCACGTCTCGGTTTGTCACCCTCGTCGAGGTGCAGCCCGTCGTCTGGACGCTTCAAGGAGGAAACAATGCAAAGATTCCGATGGAGCATCGCGGTGCTTTTGCTGCCCGCGATCGCCTACCTGGCAGCCGCGTGCGAGCGAGCCGACACGGGGCTGCAGCCTACGCCCAAACCCCGTGCCGACCTCGTCGGCGATGGTAGCTCGACGCCGGTCGACTACCTCGGTGTGAACTTTGGTCCTATCGTGTCGACAACATCGTACAACTATGACTGGGAAACCGGAGAGCTGACCGAGGGCACCGCCACCGGCAGCGTGTCCTCCACGACGAATGCGCTGGAAGCGCGCATTGTCGATCCCAGCCCGCCGGACCCGAACGGATTCGGAACCTTCATTGGTACAGCCCACCCGACGCGATTTGATGGGGAGACTGTGGTGTACACGCAGTCGTCGTGTCCAAGTTGGCCGTTGTTCACCTGCTTGGCCGATGGAACGTTCACATTCGGATACATGGTGATGTACAACCTGAGGAACAAGCCGCTTGACGACCTCACGTATCTCGCAACCATGTACAACATTCAGTCCGGTGACTGTGGCGGCGGCTCACCACGGTTCGGCGTCGTCATGTCGAGCGGTCAGGAAATTCATGTCTACATCGGCGAGCCTCCGGCGTTCACGGGGTGTGTCACAAACTCTTGGCAAGCAACCGGCAACTTTGCGACGGATCTCGCGGGATTGCGCTGGGATACGTCGCAGATATGCCCCGGCACGTTCTACAATACGTACTCGGGCGCCATCGCCTGCGCCGACGCGGCTGGTCTGGTCATTAATTCAATCTGGGTGGGAGTCGACGGTGCCTGGTCGAGCGGCGGCGCGCCCGACGGAAACCAGACGGTTTTGTTCAAGGAGATCCAAGTCAATAACGTGACCCGATTCCCGCACTAGGTTCGCCGCGGAGCGGCTGCGCCTGGGCGTCTACTTGGCGTCCAGGCGTCTCGTTTCTATCTTCCGCTTTCTCTTTTAGGCCAGGTAGCTCAGTTGGTAGAGCAGCGGACTGAAAAGACGGCGGGTCCCATGCGGGCCCGCCGTTTTGTGCTCCAGCATTGGCACTCTCGTGCGCCATTTGACTGCATTGGCAGGGCCTGACCGGCAAACGTTGTGGCAAACACGATGCAACGCGCGATACACCAAATGCGTTAACGAGCGCGAACGCGATTAGGCTCTTAACTGCTCAATGGTCGTCTGCCGCGCCCATGATTCGGAGTGTGCCCTTGTGCGTGGCTCGCAGGACGCACGCTTCTATATCACCTACCGACGTTTCCGCTTGCCCGAACGTCACCGGTGCCCTGTATCTCGTCGCGTCGGCCATCGGCTTCGTCGGACTTATCTACGTTCCCGACACTCTCATCGTCCGCAGTGATGCAGCCGCGACGGCAAGCAACATCATCGTCCACGAATGGCTGTTCCGCTGGGGCATCGTCTCGTACGCATTCGTCGGAGCCCTCTGGTTGTTCGTTCCGCTCGCGCTGTATCGATTGCTGAGCGGAGTGGACAAGGATCTCGCGGCCCTGATGGTGATCCTTGGTGGCCTGATGCAATCGCCGATCTACGTGATCAACGCCGCGACCAGCGCGGTCGCCCTGCTCCTGGTGCGCGGTGGCGCCGAGTTCCAGGCCGCGTTCGACAAGCCGCAGCGCGACGCGTTGGCGATGGTGTTCCTCCGGCTGCACGACCGGATCGACACGGTGGTTCTCGTGTTTGCGGGTTTGTGGCTCCTCCCGTTTGGGCTGCTGGTGTACCGATCGCGATTCCTGCCACGGATCCTGGGCATCTGGCTCATGGTCGCTTGCTTCGCCTGGCTCGCGGTCGCCTTCGTGGGGTTGCTGACTCCGGAGTACCAGGGGAAAGTCTTCAGTGCAACTCAACCGTTGGCCTGGGGCGAGATCGCGACCATGCTGTGGCTCATCATCATGGGCGCAAAGGGTGGCGCGCCGCTCCACAGCGGGATGATGTAGATTGGCTCGCATCGTGAGCAGGCCCTCGGAAGACATCGTTCGGGCCATCAGCACGGCACGAGATGAGGCCAAGAGACTCCTCACGGCGCTGGAACAACAAGGCCACCCGGAGACCGCCCGGTCGAGCTCGCTGTATCTCGCGCTTGTCTCGATACGCAAGCGCCTTACGAAGGACGCACAATCCCCCTCCCTGGTGGTCCCAGAGTTGGAGCAGCTCATTACACTTTGCGAAGGAAAACTCGCACGTATAAAGCCCGATCTCGTTGAGGCGCTACGAATCGCGCGCGGAGGTCCGCCAGGTTCCTAATCC
>DASZNX010000068.1:0-8072 GCA_035551075.1 Gemmatimonadales bacterium
CCGTCCCCGCGACTGCGCGAGGCGTTGTTCTGGCTTTAGCGATGACAGCGATCGCTCCGGCCGTCAGCGCCCAAGTCAACAACTTGCTGGCGCCACCGCCACCGGCGCCGTCGCCTCCGCCGCTTCCGCCTCCGCCGCCGCCTCCACCGGTGCCGCCGCCGCCGCCTCCGCCGCCGCCCCCTGGTCCCACGACCAATAGGGCGCTGGGCATGGTGTGGGAAGACATCGACGGTAACGGCATCCGCGATCCGTTCGCGGGCGAGATGGGGTTGGCCGGTTGGACCGTCCAGCTATACGACGGTAACGGTCAGCTGCTGAGCTCCCAGGTCACCGATGCGGACGGCAACTTCGCGTTCGATTCGCTGGTCAACGGCTCGTACAGCGTGTGCGTTGTGGCGCAGGGCGGGTATACACAAACATCGCCACTCAGCGGCACTGGCTGTGGCGGCCGTGGCTATTCGTTCTCGTTCAGCAATCCGTTTGAGACGTGGGCGACGAACAACGACTTCGGCGAAATGGCCAACCCGTAAGACGAAGTCGAACTCCTGACCAATCGAAGGCTCCGGGGCAGATCGCCCGGAGCCTTCTTCTTTTAGCGAGGAATGAAATCGATGCCAGGCTCGAGCCTTCGGGCGAAGGCCGCGAGCAGATCCGCGGCGCGGTCGAGGTCCTGGACCGCCACCATTTCGTTCGGGCTATGCATGTAGCGGTTGGGCACGCTCACGAGTCCTGTGGGGATTCCCCGCATGGCGTTGTAGATGGCGTCGGCGTCCGTACCGGTATCGCGGGGCGCGGCCTGGACCGTGTAGAGGATGTTCGCCTGTTCCGCGCATTCGACGAGCAGGTCGAAGACCACAGAACTCACCGATGATCCACGGCTCAACACCACACCGGCGCCGAGCTTGTGATCGCCGGTGTGTTTCTTATCGGCGCCCGGGTAATCGGTCGCGTGAGTGACATCGACAACGAGCGCCACGTCCGGCTCGATCCCGACCGCGCTGGTCCGCGCTCCGCTGCCGGTCCAGGCGATCTCCTCGCGCGTCGAAGCGACCGCGAACACAGCGGCATGCTTCGGCCGCTTTGTCGAAAGGCGTCGCAGCGCCTCGGCGGCTACGTATGCCCCGATGCGGTTGTCGAGGCTGCGCGAGACGATCCGCTCGCCGGGATATTCCTCAACGCGGCTGTCGAGCACGCCAGGGTCGCCAACGCGGACCCGCGCGAGGGCCTCATCACGATTTGCCGCGCCAATATCGATCCAGAGGTCGATCACCTTGGTGACCCGATCCAGGTCTTCCTTCTTCAGCTGGTGGATCGCCTTTTTTCCCACGACGCCGTGCACCGGACCATCCCGCGTCAGCAGCAATACGCGCTGCCCGACGAGCACCTGCGAGTCCCAGCCGCCAATCCCCGAGAAATAGAGGAAGCCATCCTCGTCGATGTGCGTGATCTGGATGCCGATCTCATCGATGTGCCCCGCGAACATCAGCCGCGGCTTTCCTTTTGGATTCAAGGCTGCCACCGAGTTGCCGTGGACGTCGGCGCGGACGTCGTCGGCGAAGCTCGCGACCTCGTCGCGCCATACGCGGGCAGGGGCCTGCTCGAAGCCGGACGGTCCCGGTGTATCGAGCAGTTTCTTCAGGAATCCGAGCGTAGGTATCGCCATGGTGTCGTTATGGTGTCGTGATACTGCTCTATTGGCGCCGCAGGCCGGTACGATAGAGCAGCGTGCCCAGGATGGCGAACATGAGGAGTCCGACAATCGCGGATGCCGAGAAAGCTCCTAGTCTCTGATACAACCCCACTGCGTCGGCGAGCCAGTCGGCGGCCCTGCCCGTGCGCGAGCCCCACCCGGCGATGGCGGCGACGACGATGCCGCAGATCGCGCCCCCGGCGATTAAACCGCTCGCGAACAAGACTCCCGGACCCGATTCAATTTCGGCGAGCGAGCGATTGGCCGAGCGGACTCTCCGCTCGACGAGCCAGCGCACGACGCCGCCGGCGAACATTCCCGCCGATGTGGTCAGCGGCAGGTATACGCCCACCGCGACCGGCAGCGACTGCACTCCCATGAGCTCGATCGCGATCGTCAGGAAGACACCGATCAGCACGAGCGCCCATGGAAGCCTGTGCGTGAGGATGCCGTCGGTGATCAGCGCCATCAGGGTCGCCTTGGGCGAATCGAGCCGCTTCAACTCGTGACCGCGGTATTCATGAATGCGGCCCCCGATGCCCGGGTCCACCACGTAGCGAATCTCGTGCGAGGCAGGATCCACGAGATACTTCCCCGGGGGCACTCCCTGGGTTTGCACGAAGACCCGGATCACCTGGTAGCTGTTGTTGTCGATCGAGTCCGTCCCGCCGATGCCGAAGTGCGACATCCGCTCTTCATGGACGACGACGTTACCATCCGGGCTCTTGCCGCTCGCCGGTGCGACGAACCCCGGTCGAGTCTCCGGCACCTGGTATTGATACGCGGCATTCAGGAAGGTGAGTGTCCAACCCACGGCGAGGGCGGAGCCGATCGCCCCAATCAAAATGGCGACCTGCTGGCGCTTGGGAGTCGCGCCGACGAGAAACCCTGTTTTCAGGTCCTGTGACGTGTTGCCGCCGTTCGCGACGGCCACCGCGATCACGCACGCGATGGAGATCGCCCGCACGCGGTCGTCGATCTGATTCCAGCCGAGCAGCAGAAAGATGAGCGAGATCGCGATGAGCGACGCGATCGTCATACCCGAGATCGGATTGGCGGAGCTGCCGATCTGACCGCAAATGCGGGACGACACGGTCGTGAAGAAAAAGCCGAAGATGATGATCAGCACGCCGCCGAGGAGGTTGACGCCGATCTGCGGCAGGAGTGCCAGCACGATGGCGAGACCGATGGAGCCGAAGATGGTCAGCGTGATCGGGAGATCGTCATCGGTCCGCAGCTTTGCCGAAACCGCCTGCCCCACGCGGCTCGCGCGCATGTCGGCGAAGCCCGATCGAAAGGCACTGATGATGGTGGGCAGCGAGCGCACCAGTGCGATGATCCCGGCGCTCGCCACAGCGCCCGCGCCGATGTAAAACACGAACGCCGCGCGAATCTCCCCGGCGCTCATGTCTCGGATCAGCTTCGTTGTCCCGAACATCGGCTCGGTCATTGGGCTGCCGAACAGCTTGATCGCCGGCATCAACACCACGTAGGCGAGACAGCCGCCGGCAAACAGGTATCCCGCGATCTGCGGACCGATGATGTAGCCCACGCCGATCAGCTCAGGGCTCGCTTCGACCCGCACCTCCGCGCCCTGGTAGGAGCGGATGATCCGGCCTGGGTACTCCTGCCAGATCTTCAATCCGGTCATCAGAAACTTGTAAACGAACGCGATCCCAAACGCCTGGAAGACAGTCTTGGCGTGAATGCCGCCACGCTCTCCCGCGATCAGCACCTCCGCGCACGCGGTGCCCTCGGGGTAGGGAAGATTCCCATGCTCTTTCACGATGAGCGCGCGGCGCAGCGGGATCATCATGAGCACGCCCATGAGGCCGCCCGCGATCGCCAGAATGGTGACGCGCGAGATATCGAGATCGTACCCCATCAACAAAATGGCGGGGATCGTGAACACGACCCCCGCCGACACCGAATCCGCCGCCGAGCCGGTCGTCTGCACGATGTTGTTCTCGAGAATCGTTGAGCGGCCGAGCCAACGGAAAATGGTGATCGACAGAACGGCAATCGGAATCGAGGCGCTCACCGTGAGTCCGATTTTCAGCGCGAGATACACGTTCGACGCGCCGAAGATGAGCCCGAGAATGACGCCGAGGACGATCGCACGCGGTGTCAGCTCCGCGGGTGACTGCGACGCCGGAATGTACGGCTGGTGCGAAACGCTTTCGCGTGTCGTGACGGGCGCTTCGTGGGCGGCCCGAATGGTCGTCATAGGCGGCCCAATTTGCGCCCCGGAAGGCGAAGCTGCCAGCGGGCATCACACAGATGCTGGTCATTTCCCACGAACTTTGTGCTTCCGATCTGGGTATGGAGCCGCAATGAAAGCATTGCGGGCAGCGCTGGCCGGCAGGTACGACATCGAGGCGCGGTTAGGACGCGGTGGCATGGCCCTCGTATACCTCGCCCGGGAACGGCGGCTCGATCGGCGCGTGGCGCTCAAAGTACTCGATCCCAAGCTCGCGGCCGATCCTGAGTGCCGGAAGCGGTTCCTCAGTGAGGCGCGCACGATCGCGAGCCTGACGCATCCGAACATCGTGCCCATTTTCACGGTGGAGCAGATCGGTGGATTCGTGTTCTTCGCGATGGCGTATGTCGCGGGCGAAACACTGTTCCAACGCGTTGCGACGGCGGGACCCCTTTCCGCCGAGGCGGCGGGACGATTGATATGTGACATCGGCGCGGCGCTCGATTATGCGCACGCGCGCGGCGTCATTCACCGCGACGTGAAACCCGACAACATCCTGCTCGATGCGGTGACGGGGCGCGCGCTCCTGTCGGACTTCGGCATCGCGCACCTGAGCTCGGGCGCGCGTGGTATCCTGGGTCGTCCCGGCGCTCCGGCTGGTTACGTGATCGGGACCGCCGGGTTCATGAGCCCCGAGCAGGCACGTGGCGAAGTCGTCGATGCGCGCAGCGACCTCTACTCGCTCGGCGTCGTGGCGTACTATGCGCTGTCGGGTCAGGTGCCATTCATGGCGCACTCCGACGAAGCGCTGCTCGCGCTGCATATCGGCGCAAAACCGCCGCCGCTTGTGTCGGTCGCGCCGCGGGTAACGCCGCGACTCGGGAAGATCGTCGATCGCTGCCTGGCGAAAGAGCCGTGGGCTCGCTTCCCCGATGCCGCGACTCTGGTCCAGGCGGTTACGGCGACCGTGAGTGCGCCGCCCGCGCCGCTCGCAGTGCGGGCGTTCCTCGTACGCAGCACGCATCTCGAGGCGCCGACACTCATCCATGCCGCCCTAACCGGCGTCGGTCTCCTGCCGGCGACGGTAGCGGCCTGGTCCACTCAGACCGCCTCGCTGGTCCGCGCGCTCGTTACCACCGGGCTCGGCATGGCGCTCGTTCTCCCCGCTGTTGTGCAGATCGTGCGAGTGCGTCGGCTGCTGGCTGCCGGCCACCGGCGCGAGGATCTCGTCGCAGCGCTTGCCGCGCGGCAAGCGCGCCGCCGGGAGGAGCTGGCGTTTGTCTATGGCCAGGGACCTACCAGCTTCGAGCGAGTCATCACATGGCTCGCGAGGGGAGCGCTGCTGCTCGGCATCGCGGCCGTGTCGGGCGTAATCGACGTGCTGCTGAATCCGGCGATTGTCGGCGGCGCGGCGGCTACGGCACTCGTGGCCAGCCTCGTCGCGCGCTCTCGAACCGAGCAGCGGACCGATCCTGTCGGCGAGCGCAGCCTCCGATTCTGGCGCGGCCCCGTGGGCCGGGCGTTGTTCTACGTCGCGGATCGGCGCCGTCGGGAGCTTTCTCCCATCGTAAGCGTGCTCGATCATCTGGAAACGCCTGCCTGATTGCGAGGCGCATTAGTTTAGGGATGCGATGACGCATCCCTCGCGCGCCCCCGATCGGCTGTTTGTCGACTTCCAATCCGCCATTGCGGGCAAATACTCGCTCGAGCGGGAGCTGGGACGCGGCGGGATGGGCGTGGTGTATCTCGCGCGCGAGGTCCGGCTGGACCGGCCGGTCGCGATCAAGCTGCTACCGCCGTCCAAGGCATCCGATCCGAAATTACGCGAGCGGTTCCTGCGAGAAGCGCGCACCGCCGCGAAGCTGTCGCACCCCAACGTCATCCCGATCTTTGCCGTCGAAGACGTCGGCGAGTTCGTCTTCTTCGCGATGGCCTACGTTGAAGGAGAGACTTTGACCGAGCGCGTGCGGAACCGCGGCCCCCTGGCTCCATCGGAGGGCGCGCGGGTTCTTCGCGATGTGGCGTGGGCGCTTGCGTACGCGCATGCCCAGGGTGTCATTCATCGCGACGTGAAGCCCGACAACATCCTGCTCGAAAACACCGGGCGGGTCCTGGTCGCGGACTTCGGCATCGCGGGCATTGTAGCGGACGCCGGTGCGTTGAAGTCGGGTGAAGTGATCGGCACGCCGGAATTCATGAGCCCCGAGCAAGCGTTGGGAGAAGTGGTCGATGCGCGCAGTGACCTCTACTCCCTCGGCATCGTGGGATACTTCGCGTTGTCCGGTTCACTCCCCTTCGAAGCCGAGCACGCAACCGATGTGTTGGCAAAGCAGGTGACCGAGCCGGCGCCGCCACTCGGGTCAGTCGCGGGCGGCGTGCCCCGGCGCCTCGCGCAGGCGATCGATCGTTGTCTCGCCAAAGATCCGGGTGAGCGGCTCGATGGGCCGTCTGCCCTGGCGGACCAGCTCAGTCACACACTCGAACAGCGGCGCGAATTGCCGGTCGCGCTGCGAGCGTTCGTGAAGCACGAATCGCGGTTGGATGGCGGTGGCGCGCTCGTGTACCCGTTTGCCCTGTTGATTGCCTCGGGACTCGCGGGCAGCTGGTTTCAGTCGGCGACCGCGGCGTTTGCAACGCTGGTCGGGGGCTTGACGCTCTTCCCGCTCGGCGTGCTTGCAGGTCGCGCGCGTGCCCTCGTCAAAGCAGGCTTCGATCATGGCGATCTCGCGCCGGCGTTCCGGACGGAGATCGAGCGGGGCCGTGAAGAGAGATCCTTCGGGCGCGGCTCGGGTCCATCTGTACCGGAGCGCATCCTGCGGCTGATTACCGGAGGCGCTTCGATCGTTGCGGTACTGAGTCTGACAGGCGCGCCAGCCCTGTTCGGCCTGCACAGCCTGGGGATGTTCGGCTTCAGCATGACCATCGCGCTGAGCTCCGGGGTGGGCGTTCTCATCCTGCTGCAGCGTCGTCGCGATGTCGATACCGAGTTTTGGGGGCGGGTGTGGACGGGCCGGCTGGGGCGCTGGCTCTTTGGGATCGCGCGCGCGCTTACGCCCGCCCGCGCACTGCCCGCATCACTCACGCATCGCCCCACGGAGCTCGCCCTGGGCATGGCCGCCGAGCAGCTATTCGAGACGTTGCCCAAGGATACGCGGCGACAACTGCGTGACCTGCCGGACGTCGTGCGCCGGCTCGAGCACGACGCTCAAAACATGCGGCGGCGGCTCGAGGAGCTGCAGGAAGCTTTGGGTGACAATCCCGCGCCGCGCGGGGACGACATTCGCCAGCAGCGGATTATCACCGATCTCATCGCCGAGCGCGATCGCGTGCAACAGCGGCTGAAAGATGCCGTCGCGGCGCTCGAGACGATCCGCTTGAACTTGCTCCGTCTCCACGCAGGCACAACCACGGTGCAGAGCTTGACCACCGACCTCGGCCTCGCCCGCGAGATCGCGCGCGACATTGGCGCGCGAGCCGAAGGGTATCGCGAAATCGAGCGCGCGCTCTAATCCCGCACGCGCTGGAGCCGCTCGACCGCCTGTTGCAGCATGTCTTCCGTCTTACAGAACGCGAACCGCACCTGGGTCCGCCCCAGCTCGGGCTTCGAGTAGAAGCTCGAGCCGGGCACCGGAGCTACGCCGTGCTCCGCGGTCAGCCACCGCGAGAATTCATCATCGGGCCGATCGGAGAGTGACGAGAAGTCGGCCATGACGTAGTACGCGCCTTCCGGCGGCGTGCAGTGGAATCCTGCCTCGAGCAATCCGCTGCACAGGATGTCGCGGCGGCGCCGATAATCGCGCGCCAGGCCCTCGTAATAATCGTCGCCGAGCGTTTCCATGCCGACGGCGATGGCTTCCTGGAGTGGCGCAGGGGCGCCGACCGTGAGGAAGTCGTGGACCTTGCGGATCGCGTCGGTGACGTCGGGCGGCGAGACGATCGTGCCGATGCGCCAGCCCGTGACGCTGAAGCTCTTCGACGCGCCGCTGATCGTGATCGTCCGGTCCGCCATGCCGGGCAGCGTGGCGATCGGGATGTGCTCGCCTTCGTAATAAATGTGTTCGTAGATCTCGTCCGTGACGGCGAAGGCGTCATGGCGCCGGCACAGCTCAGCGATGGCCTCGAGCTCGGCGCGGGAGAACACGTGCCCCGTCGGGTTATTCGGTGTGCAGATAATGATCGCCT
>DASZNX010000069.1:0-7557 GCA_035551075.1 Gemmatimonadales bacterium
GCGGACGTCTGGATGCTCGACGCTACCGGATCGGCCGAGTCGCTTGCGCAACAGGTTTACGAACGCTGGAGTGCAATGACGACGCACGACGCACGACGCACGACGCGCGGTTCATGAGGATCGGCATCACGTGTTACCCAACGTACGGCGGATCTGGAGCCGTGGCCACGGAATTAGGCCTCGAGCTCGCGCGGCGTGGGCACGACGTGCATTTCATCTCCTATGCGAGCCCGTTTCGACTGCGCGGGTTCGCCGAGCGCGTCACGTTTCACGAAGTGACCCAGCTCGAGTATCCATTGTTCGAGCAGTCATCGCCCTACGCATTGGCGCTCGCGGTGAAGCAGCACGAGGTCGCGAAGCGCGAGCAGCTCGACCTGATGCACGCGCATTACGCCATTCCGCACGCCGCCACCGCATGGCTCGCGAAGCAAATGCTCGCGCACGAAGGCCTGAAGCTCAAAGTTGTCACCACCCTGCACGGCACGGACATCACGCTGGTCGGCCTGGATCCGTCGTACTACACACTCACGAAGTTTTCCATCGAACAGTCGGATGCCGTCACCGCCGTCTCTGCCTTTTTGCGCGAAGAGACCTATCGGTCGTTCGGATGCGGCAACTGCGACGTGCGGGTGATTCCCAATTTCGTGTCGGCCGAAGACTACTTTCCGGCGCGTGACGACGCGTTTCATAAGCGACTCGCCCCCAAGGGCCATCGCGTGCTGGTCCACGTTTCGAACTTCAGACCCGTGAAGCGCATCGGCGACGTCGTGAAGATCTTTGCTGGTGTGCGGAAGGAGCTCCCCGCCACGCTCGTGCTGGTGGGCGACGGACCCGATCGCGACTTCGCCGAGCATGAGGTGGACGGTCTGGGCTTACGCAAGGACGTGCGGTTTCTGGGAAAGGTCGAAAACGTCGGCGACGTGCTCCGCGGCGGCGATCTCTTTCTGCTGCCGTCGGCGACCGAATCGTTCGGACTGGCGGCGCTCGAGGCGATGGCGTGCGCCGTGCCGGTCATCGCCAGCGACGCGGGCGGCATCCCGGAAGTCGTGACCAACGGGGAAACCGGATATCTCGCTCCGCCCGGCGATGTGGCCACAATGGCGGAGCGCGCGCTGCACGTGCTGCGCGACACTGCCGCGCACGAGCGGCTGCGGCGCAACGCCGCGGCGCGCGCGCTCGAGTTCTCGGCGGATCGAGTCGTCCCGCGCTACGAGCAGCTCTACGAGGAAGTCCTCTCGTAATGGGGGCGCCGCTGCTGCGGTTGGTGCGCGGCCCCAATCTGGTGATCGCCGCCACGGGGGTCCTCGCGGGCGGCTGGATCGCGCAGCGGATGATCGCGGTGCCGAAAGAGCTCGTGTTTGCGGCGCTGTCAGGGATCGCGATCGGCGCCGTCGGCAATACGTGGAACGATATGCGCGATATCGCCGCCGACCGCGTAAATCGTCCGGGAACGCGGCCGCTCGCGGCAAGACACGTCACCCGCGGCGCAGCGGACTTGATTGTTTTTGGGGGAACCTTGCTGGCGGTCGCGGCAGCGGCGCTGGTCAGCGGTCGACAGGTTCTTGCCGCCATTGCCGCTCTTGCGGTCATGTTCCTGTACTCACCGCTCCTCAAGCCGACGCCGCTCGTCGGGAACCTCGCGGTCGCCGTCGTCGCGGGATCACCGCCGTTCTACGGCGCGCTGGCCGTCTGGATGCCGGGCGCCGGCGTCGTGCCCTGGGTGCTCGGCGCCTGGCTGCATTTCGTGCGTGAGATCGTCAAGGACGTCGAAGATGAAGCGGGTGACCGCGCCATCGCGCGACGTACGTTGCCGATCGTCGCCGGTCGCCGGCCCGCGTTGGTAGTTGCCGCGGGTGCCGGGCTGCTCTTCATTCCAGCGAGCCTGTTGTTGCCACTGCGTGCCGGCTACAGCGGGGCGTACTTCGTGATCGCGCTGCTCGCGCAAATGGCCGTCCTCGTCGCAGCGACGTGGATGCTCCTGGGACGGGTGGAAGGGGGGCGCGTCAGCGCGCTCCTGAAAATCGCCATGGTGATCGGACTCATCGCGCTCGTCGCGGGAAAGGTCGCATGAACCTCTGGCAAGGCATTCTGCTCGGCCTGGTGCAGGGACTCACCGAGTTTCTCCCAGTGTCGAGCTCCGGCCATCTCCGCGTGCTCGAGGTCGTGACGGGCGTGCGGACGCCCGGCGTCTTTGTGGAAGTCGCGCTCCACGCCGCGACGCTCGCGGCAGTCCTGGTCGTGTATGGGAAGCGGCTGGTGCAGCTGCTCGCCGGCGCACTGCGCGGCCAAGGCCCCGAGCTGCGAATGTTGGGACTCCTCGCCATCGCGACGGCGCCCGCGGGCATCGTTGGCGCGCTCTTTCATCGCCAGGTTGAAGAAGCCGCCACCTCGCTCGTGTTCATCGGCATCGCTTTTCTGATCACGGGATTCATGAACTGGTCGACGCGCGGTCTGGCGGGAGTCCAGCGCGAGCCAAGTGTGCCGGTCGCCGCGGGGATCGGCGCGGCTCAGTCCGTGGCAGCGGTGGTCCGAGGAATCTCGCGCTCGGGCTCCACCGTCTGCGTCGCGCTGTGGGGCCGACTCGACCCGGTCGCCGCGGCCGAGTTCAGTTTTCTGCTTTCGATTCCCGTCATCGGCGGCGCTGTCGTGCTCGAGGGACGACATGCTGCCGTGAACATTGCCGCCGTCGGCGCGGTGCCACTCGCGGTGAGCTTCGGCGTCGCGTTCCTGGCCGGACTCTGGAGCATTCGCTTCCTGGTTGCGCTCCTGCGGCGTGGGCGGTTTTACGAATTCGCCCCCTACAACTGGGCGATCGGCGTTCTCACGATCGTCTACGCGATCGCATGGCACCGCTGAAAATCGACGGCATTCCCGCTGCGGTTCTCGCCCGGCGCTGGGGCGTGCCGCAATGCGGTCTCTTCCGCACACTGACCTCGACGCTCGACGCCGCGCATCAGCTTGGAGCGCAGGACGCCCCGTCCGGTACCGTCCTCCTGGCGGAGGAGCAAACAGCAGGGCGGGGACGGGACGGCCGCGCGTGGCGCTCACCGCCTGGCGGCGTCTGGTTCAGCATGTTGCTCCGGCCGCCGGTTCCGGCCGCCGGCGTGCTGTCGCTGCGGGTGGGGCTCGTCTTGGCCGATGTCATGGAAGCGGTATTGGGAATCCGGGCGACGGCGCTCTCCGGTCCACGAGTCGAGCTCAAATGGCCGAACGACGTTCTGATCGATGATCGCAAGGTCGCGGGCATTCTCTGCGAAAGCCGGTGGCAGGCTGACGCGCTGCAATGGCTCGTCATCGGCATCGGCGTCAATGTCGCCAACGACATTCCGGCCGAGCTGGCGGAGCGCGCGGTCGCGCTGCGGGAGCTGCGACCGAGTATCCGCCGGATCGATATCCTCGATCAGCTCGTCCCCGCGTTGTTACGACTCACGACGCACGACGCACGACTCACGGAGTTCGAGTGCGCCGCCTTCGCGCGACGGGACTGGCTCAGAGGTCGTCACATCCGCGCGCCGCTCGCCGGTCGCGCCGCGGGGATCCGGCCCGACGGCGCGCTGCTCGTCGATACCGGAGCGGGCACCACGATGGTGCGCGACGGGCACGTCGAGCTATCTTAGCCGCGCCATGCTCCTCGCGATCGACATCGGCAACACCGAGACGACCGTCGGGCTGTTCGCGGGAGACCGCCTCGCAGGTCACTGGCGCTTACACTCGACACCACGCCGCACCCCGGACGAATGGGCGTCCGTGTTCACCGCGCAGCTCACGCAGGCCGGTCACTCCACCCAGGAAATTCGGGCGGCTATCGTCGCCTCGGTGGCGCCGCCGATCACCCAAAGTCTCTGTGAAGGCGTCGAGTCCGCGACTACGCGCGAGCCGGTGCTCGTGGACGCTCGCTCCAAGCTCCCGATCGTGCTCGACGTCGATGAGCCGCTCACCGTGGGGGCCGACCGCATCGTCAACACGCTCGCCGCTTCGCAGCTCTTCAAGAAGGACACGATCGTCGTCGACTTCGGAACCGCGACCACCTTCGATTGCATCACGAGTGACGGCCGCTTCATCGGTGGCGTCATCATGCCGGGACTGCGAACCGCGTCCGACGAGCTCGTCCGCAGGACAGCGAAGCTGCCCGCCACCGAGCTGACGCCGCCGACGCATGCCATCGGGCGCCGCACCGAGGATTGCATCCGCGCCGGGGTGCTGTGGGGAACGGCCGATGCCGTCGATGGGCTCGTTCGCCGGATCACCGCGGAGTGGCCCACGAAGCGGCAGCCGATGACGATCGCCACCGGCGGTCTCGCCAGCCTCGTCGCGCCGCTCTGCAAGTCCATCGAGTCGGTGCAGCCCGACCTCACACTCGTCGGTTTGCGGATCGCGGCGGCGGCGCTCGGGCTGCGGTGGTGACGGTCGCTCCTCCATCCTCCAGCGCGCGCACGCGCAATGCCTGGCGTCGCTGGGGGTATCGGCTCCTGCCTGGCGATCTGTTCTCGTACGTCTTGCACATGCGTCCCGCCGAATGGCCGATCATGGCGGGGCACACGCTGCTCGGCTACGTGCTCGCGGTGGGTATCGAGGGAGTGCTGAGTGGCGACGAGCTCGGCGCGGCGCTCCGCGCGCTCTTCATCTGGGTGATTTTCCTGAATGGCGGCACGCTGGCGATCAACAGCGTCTTTGATCGCGACGAAGGGGACATCGGGTATCTCAACGCGCCGCCGCCATTGCCTCGCTTTCTCCTGCACTTCAGCCTGGCGCTGCTCATCGGCGGTCAATTACTCGCGCTGACGCTGCCTCGTGCTTTCCAGATCGTTTACGCTATCTGTTTTGGCTTATCACTGCTCTATTCGGTACCGCCGTTTCGCTTCAAGGCCGTCGCCGGCGTGGACTGGTTGATCAACATGTGGGGCTTTGGAATGCTGACGCCCTATGCCACATGGGCGGCGACGGGGCGGACGCTCGATGTCGGCTATGGTGTCGTGCTGTTGGCGTTTTGCCCGTTGTTCGCCGGACTCTACCCACTGACTCAGCTCTATCAATTCGACGAGGACCGGCGCCGTGGGGATCGCACGCTGGCTCTGATTCTGGGAATGCGGTGGAGCCTCATCGTCGCGGTGGTATGTACCGCGCTCGCCTTCGCGCTCCTCTCCGCGGCGGCGGTGCTGCTCGACGTCGGCAAAAAGGGATACGCGATCGGATTGCCGTTTGCGCTCTGGGCCATGGTGCTGGCGCCGTGGCTGGCGCGGCACAATCAATGGAGCCCGGCGCAGCACCAGCGCGGCATGTATCGGGCGCTGGCCGCCTGGGCGGTAACCGATCTCACAGTGCTGTTTGTCTTTGCGAGCTAGAGTGGCGTAGATTCAGGTTGGCGAGGTTCTCGAGGTGGGCGAAGTGCTGAACACCACGACCTCGACACTCTGGACAACCTCGAGAACCTGGACAACCTCGACAACCTGGACAACTTCGACGATGACTTCAGCTACCACCCCTGACCGTTCCGAATTTCGCCATGTCCTCTTCAGTGGGACCATCGTCGGTGGTCTGACCGCCGCCGCCGTGATTGTCTATCTCCTCGTTGCCCGCCTGCCGCTCCCTCATATCGCTGCGGCGCTCATTGAAACGATCATCGTGCTGGCCGCCGCCGTCGCCGTGACGTTCCTGCCCGGCGTCTTCGCCGTGGCGCGCGGTACGCAGGGGATTGCGAGCGCGGCAGCGATCGGCCTCTGGGGCACGGTCGTATTCATGGCGATCGACATCATCCTGTTGCGGCCGTTCCACGCGTTCCCGTGGACCTGGGACGCCGTGGGTGGCGGGAGCTCGTGGTGGTACCTGCCCATTTGGTGGATGCTCGGAACGTTCCTGGCCTGGCAGGGTGCATTGGTCATGGCAGGTCGAGTGGCCCGTGGCGGCGACCCGTCGATCCGCTCGCTGTCTGTGCCGCTGCTGGTCGGTGGCGTAGTAGTTGCACTGGCGTTAGGACTGGGCGGGCTCGTCTATATGCCGGTCGCGGGTGGCGCCGGGTTCCTTTTGGCGCTGGTCGTCTTTGCCTTGATCGTGATCGCTCGCAAGGGATAGGAAGAGCGCAACGTGCCGCGGTGGTTCGCGCATTTTCTGCTGGTCGTCGGGTGGCTCCTCACGCCGATTTGGGCGTGGGCGGCCTCGCACGTGGGACTCTGGGTCGGCGCGCTGGTCGCGCTGCGCTTCGATAGTCCGATCGTGATGTTGGCGATTGCCGGCTTCGGCGCGTTTCTGTTTGGCTTCGTTGTGCTGTGGATCTGGATTCGATTCATGCGACATCTGCCGCATCTGCTCTCGCATCATATGGCGCCGCGCGATGGAGTCCCCGAGACTCCAGTCGCTTCGGTTCCTTCGGTCGCTCCGGTCACATCGGTCGCCGCGAGAGCCCCACGAACATCCGAGGAACACACTGCGATTGCGGCTGCGGACTGACCGCGCCCTCATCGCTAGCGTCGCCTTCGCCGCGGCCTCCCCGCTGTCCGGCCAACAGGCTGGCCGCGACCTCGATTTCCTGTATGGCCGTTGGTATCAAGGCAATCAATCCACGAGTTACGAGCTGCGCACCGACGCGCCGCTCGCCGGAATTTTTTCGCACGGTCTGGCTGCGCAGGTACTCGTTCACGACAGTCTCGGCCGTAACCACGCCTTCTATGGGGCAGGGTGGCAGCTGCACGCGCTGCGCCATCGCTCCGCGTTTGGTCCGTACGGTATCGCGGGTGTCTCGCTGGGTCTCTCGACTGATACCACAGCTCAGGATTTAGCGGCCCTCTGGACCATCGGCGGAGGGCTCGAATGGCGGCCTGCCCCCTGGGTCGCGTTTGGACTGGAGGGCGTCTATCGCCTCCAGGACATCGGACCGCGTGGTTTCTGGCGAGCGTCGGCGGATTCACGAGGCGGCGTAGCCGCGGCCCTTGGGTTGTCGCTCGCGATTGGGAGAAGTCGATCGGGCGCGGGTGGCGGCACGCCGCAGCCTGAACCCGAGCCACCCAGCGAGATCACAGGCAATGCCGCGGACGTCGTCCGCAGCGCGCTCGCGGTGCTCGGCACACCATATGTGTGGGGTGGGAGCGCCGAAAACGGCTTCGATTGCTCGGGCCTCGTGCAGTGGGCCTATCGCCAGCATGGGATTCGGTTACCCAGGACGAGTCGGGATCAAGCAGGCTCGGGTTCGCTCATCACGCCCGTCATCGAGGCGCTCCATCCGGGTGATATCCTGCTGTTCGCCGCTCAGCCCGGTGGAGGTGTAACGCATGTCGGCATGTACGTCGGAAACCAAACCTTCATCCATAGCGCGAAGGATGGCGTGAAGTTGTCGCGCCTGGAGTCCACGGACACAGACGGGGCATGGTGGGTGGCGCGATGGGTTGGCGCTAGGCGGGTTGTCGAATGACGTCTTTCACGTCGGCACGAATGGCACGTTGGCAGGTCGGCACGTTGCTGCGTGCCATTCGTGCCACTCGTGCCATTCGTGCCATTCGTGCCATTCGTGCCGTCGTGCCGACGTTTATCGGTTTGCTGCTCACCCTTGCGTGTGGTGCGTCCAGA
>DASZNX010000070.1:0-9071 GCA_035551075.1 Gemmatimonadales bacterium
CACCCTGGCAATAGAACCCCCTCATCCCATTATCCAGGAACTGTAGATGCTTTTTCAGCTCGGCGGGCTCGACCTGTTTGCCGAGCGCCCATCCCGTAAACGGCTTGCACGGGTGTGCCACCTGCAACACTCGTAACCGGACGCGCTCTGTGCCGTCGGGCGCCAGGATCGCGACGCCGCCCGCGAGCTCCTCGTAGGTGAGCTGCCTGGTGGCTGTCGCGATGATGTTCTCGCCCGCGCATCCCACCTCGATCCGGTCGCCGAAATACTTCCGCATCGCGTCGTAGTGGGCAGTAAAGCCGATCGAGATACCGTGCTGGCCATCTTCGTTTTTGGTCAACGGGTGTGCCCGGTGATGGACGTCGACAATCCATTCGCCGTCCTCACGACGGCCCAGCGCGCCGTCCGGAGTCACGTTGAGCGCGGGCACAGCGAGCAGGGGACCCGGGTCATACCGGCGCGTCGGTTTATCGCCCACCTTGAGCGAGCCGCGTTGAATCTGCAGTCGGGTGATCGTTCCGATCGTGCGCATAACGGAATTTAGCGAGAAGTGCTACATTGGGCGCCTGCATGGCAGCTCCCCGGGGGTGGGCCCGCTGTCTGGACAACGTCGCCGATGTCCTTCGTCGCGGCGCGTGGTACCCGATTCTCGAAGAGACGACCGACGGCAAGGTGGTGATCGAGGTCCGCAAGCGCCCGGTGCGCATCAGTCGGATCGATGTCGCCGTGCGCGATGTCCCGCCGGACCGCTGGAGCGTCGTCGTGCGCACCGGCGTGCTCCGCCCTACGCTCGGCGGCAGGGAAGGGGAGGACGTGACGACCACCTACGCCGTCTGCCCGCACTGTCAGGAGCGGCAAGACTTCAAAGGCAAGCCGGATACGCTGAAATGCGCGCGGTGCAAGCGAGAGTCGAAGGTGGACTGGTCGGAAACCTGCTGATCCCCCCAGACATTGGCCGGCGTGGACGGAACCGTCGCGCTCTTGCCTCCCTGAAAATATTTAGTATGTTAACTATCAACATGTTAACAATATGTCGGACCGCTCCGAGCTCGCGCTGCAGCTGACCGACGCGGTGGCGGCGGCTTACCAGGCGATCGAGCGCGCGGGCAACCGCGCCTACAAGACGTTCGGACTGTCGCAGCGAGCGCATGCGGTCATGGCGGCGGTGGATCTGGGTGGGCCCGACGGCGCGCGGCCCAGCGACGTGGCTCGCGAGCTGGGGGTATCGCGGGCGGCTGCTACGACGTTTATTCAGCGCCTCGAGGCCAAAGGGCTGGTGGAGACCAATACCGACCCCGACGACGATCGTGGAGTCCGCGTGACGCTCACACGCCACGGTTTGGAGGTGCTGCTCCGTGTGGGACAGCTCGAGCGACGCCTCGCGGCCCGCACGATTGAGGGGATGCCTGCTTCCGCCATGGCGCGCGCTATCGACGTCCTTCAGGAGCTGCGGCGGCGGCTCGCACAGAAATCCCTCGAGGTCATTCGCTGAGGTCATATACAGATGTGCGAAACTTTATGCAGAGCGCTGTACACCTTTTCTGCTCCGGTCTCGCCTCAGGCATCACTTCAAGACCGTTAATTAGACGCATGCATTTCAACGAATTCGCCGCGACAAAGCCTCGGCAACTGTCGCTTGTATGAGGCAAGAAGCCCTACGTTTCAGGATGCTAGTTTTCCACATCTCGAACCCAACGTGAATTTGTGGATAACCCTCCAGACAGCACCCTACCGATTCGCAAGACGAAAATCGTGGCGACACTCGGGCCGGCGACGGGTAACGCGAAGAGCATCGCCGCCCTGCTCCAGGCGGGCACCAACGTGCTCCGCATCAATGCCTCGCACGGGACACCCGAGCAGCGGGCCGAATGGATCGGAGTCGCCCGCAACGTCGCCAATCAGAACGGCGTCGCGGTCGCAGTGCTGCTCGATCTACAGGGACCACGCATCCGGGTGGGCGATCTCTCCTCGCCGCGCGAGCTGCGGCCGGGTCAGGAAATCGTGTTTGCCCCGGAGGACGTGGCCCAGGGTGACGAACTGCCGACGACGTATGACGGGCTGGCGACCGACGCGAAGGTGGGCTCTCGGATCCTCCTGAACGATGGGCTGCTGTCGGTGGAGGTCACCGCGGTCGAGTCACCACGCGTGCGCGGGCGCGTGATAGACGGCGGCATTCTGACGGCGCATAAGGGCATGAACCTGCCCGGCGTTCAGGTTTCGGCGCCCGCCCTGACCGAAAAGGACTGCGAAGACGTCAGGGACGCGATGAAGGTCGGCGTAGACTACCTCGCCCTCTCTTTTGTCCGCCGGCCCGAGGATCTCGAACAGCTGCGCAAGCTCGTCGATCCGACGACGAAGCTCGTCGCCAAGATCGAGAAGGCAACCGCGCTCGACAATCTCGAGAAGATCGTCGCGGCGTCGGATGCCGTGATGGTCGCGCGCGGTGATCTGGGTGTCGAGATGCCCTTCGAGCAGGTGCCGCTCGTGCAGAAACGGCTGATCAGCGAAGCCAACCATCAGGGCAAACCGGTCATAACCGCGACGCAGATGCTCGAGTCCATGGTGCACGCGCCGCGTCCGACCCGCGCCGAAGCGTCCGATGTGGCCAACGCGATTCTCGATGGGACCGACGCGGTGATGCTCTCCGCCGAAACCGCGGTCGGGCGGTATCCTGTGCAGGCGGTCCGCGCGATGGACCGGATCATCCGTGAAATGGAACGTCATCCCGTCCGACACCGCGAGGAGCGCCGCACATCCGCGAACGGCGTGGCCACCGAGGACGCGATCGCCTGGGGAACGAACGCCGTCGCCCGGATGCTCAGGACGCCGCTCATCGTGACGCTCACGCAGGGCGGGTTCACGGCGCGGAAGGTCGCCGCTCTGCGTCCGCCCGTTCCCATCCTGGCCGTGACGACCGTGCGGACGACGTATCACCAGCTCGCGCTGGTCTGGGGGGTCTTGCCCGTGCTCGTCGACCGCGTGCCCGGCTACGACGCGATGCTCGAGGTCGTGCGCAGCCTCATACTCAAGCGTGGCCTCGCAAAGCAGGGCGAGTGCATCGTGGTGACGGCGGGATTGCCCTGGGAAGTGTCCGGCAGCACAAACCTGATCAAGGTCGAGCGGGTGTGAAGTGCGGCTGATCCTGCTCGGCACGGGGACTTCGTTCGGCGTGCCGCAGATCGGCTGTCGCTGTCCCACCTGCACCTCATCCGATCCTCGCGACCGGCGCACGCGCACCGCGGCGCTGATCGAGAGCAGGGGCGTGCGGCTGTTGATCGACACGCCACCAGAGCTGCGCCTGCAGCTCGTTAGTGCCTGTGTCGATCGAATCGACGCGGTCTTATACACGCACGCCCACGCCGATCATGTGCACGGCATCGATGACCTGCGCGCGTTGTCGGTTCGGCAGGGCGTCGCGCTGCCCGCATACGGCGCGCGGGACACCATGGCGGAGCTGGTCGAGAGGTTCCCCTACATTTTCGATCGCAGCTTCGTGGTGCCCGAGGGCACCAGCAAGCCCGAGCTCGCGCCTCACGTGCTCGAGCCCGGTGTCACCGTCTCGATCTCCGGCGTCGCGGTATTGCCGCTCGCCTTGCCGCACGGCGCGCATGACGTCTTTGGGTATCGCGTTGGCCCGGTTGCCTATCTGACCGATGCGAAAGCGGTGCCAGAGAGTGTTGTCGAGGCTCTCAAGGGTCTCGAGGTTCTGATATTGAACGCATTGCTATCCCGTCCCCACCCACTGCATCTCTCGGTTCCCGAGGCTGTCGAAACGGCGCGGCGCATCGGCGCGCGGCGGACGTTCTTCACGCATCTGACGCATGAGTTCACGCACGCGCAGCTCGCTGCCCTGCTGCCGGCGGGCATCGCGCCGGCGCACGACGGACTGGTTATCGACGTACCCGGGGCGTAAATTCCGCCGCCAGGAGGCCCCCGTGGCACTGGAAGCGACCCTCAAACAGTTTGACGATCCCGCCGTACGGCAGAGCGCCGCGATGGACGAGCTGGTGCGCGAAGCCGTGTTCGGCAACGAAGACGTGAAGACGCGCGCCCGCTGGCTGCTGTGGGAGATCGGCCAGCGTGCCGGAGTCCGGCCCGCCTCGATTCACGAGCTCTACATGGCGCGTGGCCGCGGCGAGGTGCCGCCATTCACGACGCCCGCCATGAATGTCCGGATCCTGTCCTACGATACCGGACGGGCGATCTTCCGCGCCGCCAAACGGCTCGACGCCGGCGCGATCATCTGCGAGATCGCGCGGAGCGAGATCGCCTACACCGATCAGCGCCCCGCCGAGTACGTCGCCGTGATGACGGCGGCGGCGCTGCGCGAGGGATTCATCGGACCGCTGTTTATTCAAGGCGATCACGTCCAGGTCAACGCCAAGAAGTACGGCGCCGATGCCGAGGCCGAGCTGAAAGCGTTGCGCGCATTGATCGAGGAGGAATTGCACGCCGGCTTCTACAACATCGACGTCGATACCTCCACGCTGGTCGATCTGTCGAAGCCCAATCTCGACGAACAACAGCGCACGAACTACGAGCGAGCCGCCGAGCTGACGAAGTTCATCCGGGAGCGCGAGCCGGAGGCAGTGACCGTCTCCGTGGGTGCGGAGATCGGCGAAGTCGGCGGCAAGAACAGCGACGTGCACGAGCTCAAGGCGTTCATGGACGGCTACAACCGCACGATCAAGCGACTCGGCACCGCGCCCGGAATCTCGAAGATTTCGGTACAGACCGGGACGAGCCATGGCGGCGTCGTTCTTCCCGACGGGTCGATCGCGAAGGTGCAGCTCGATCTCGACGCGCTGAAGGCGCTGTCTCGCGATGCGCGCGCCAAGTACGGGCTGGGCGGCGCGGTCCAGCACGGCGCGTCGACGCTGCCGGCCGAGGCGTTCTCGCAGTTCCCGCAGTGTGAGGCGATCGAAATCCACCTCGCCACGAACTTCCAGACCATCGTCATGGATCACCCGGCGCTGCCGAAAGACCTGCGCCGCGAAGTGAACGACTGGGTGAAGAACGAGGCCAAAGAGGAGTGGAAGAAGGGGGACAGCGAAGAGCAGTTCCTCTACAAGAGCCGCAAGAAGGCGATCGGACCTTTCAAGAGACGATTCTGGGATCTCCCCGAGGATGTGCGCGCGAAGATCGGCGCGGATCTCGAGAAGACGTTCGCGTTCCTGTTCGAGCAGCTGCGCGTCAAAGGCACGCGCGCGATCACCGACAAGTACGTGAAGCCCACGCTCGACTCGCACGCGGCTCCCCGTGCCGTTCTGGTCGCAGCACCGGATGACGCGGAGGCCGGCGAATGAGCGAGCGTGGCGGCGGCTTCGGCGCGTTTCTGTTCGGCGTCGTGCTTGGCGCGGTGGCGGGATTCGTCTTTGCTCCGAGCGAGCGGAGCGAAACGGCGCGGCGCAAGATCGGCAAAGGCCTGCGCAATCTGAAAGAGCTGGCGGAGGAAAAAGTCGATGAAGTCCGCGGCCTGTTGAAGGAAGCGGAGGAAGAAGCCGACGCCGACGAGGAGGCGCCGGACGAGGAAGAAGCAGACGAGGAGGAGCCTGAGATCGCGACGCGCGACGAGTTGCGCCGCCGGCTCGAGGCCGCGCGCCGCCGCCGCAGAGCGGCGCGACCCGCTCCACCCACCGCGTCCCCCGCAGAGGAGGAGGACGAGCCGCTCGCGTGAACGGTGAAGGCGGCTGGCACCGCACGGTCACCGGTGTCATGCGGCGCACCCTCGAGGCCGCGTACGAAGACAACATTCCCTTCCTCGCCAGCGCCGTCTCCTTCGATGTCCTGCTGACCGCCATTCCGTTCGTCGGGCTCGTCCTCGCCGTCGTCGGATATCTCGTCGAATATCAGTTTGCGATTCATCAGCTCAACGTCCACGAGCTGTTGCAGCGCTTCCTGCCCGAGGCAACCGAGGGGAGTCCCGACCGCTTTGCTTTCATCGAGCGCGCGCTCGGCGACCTGGTCGCCCGCCGTGGCGGCCTCACGCTCCTGGCGGCGCCTTTGTTCCTATGGTTCTCGACCCGTATGTTCGGGGGACTGCGTGCGGCCCTGAACGAGGTATTCGATACGGAGGAGAACCGCCCCTGGCCGGTAGCCAAGCTCATCGATCTCGCGATGGTGTTCGTCGGCGGCGCGCTGTTTCTGGCGAACGCCTTCGCGTCCACGGGGAAGGGCCTCGGTGCGCAGCTCGAGACGCTGCTGTTCAGCACGCTGCTCTTTTTCCTGATCTTCAAGTTTCTGCCCAGCCGGCGGATCTACTGGCGTACCGGACTCGTCGCCTCGCTGTTTTGTGCCGTCGGCTTCGAGATCGCGAAACGGCTGTACGCGCTGTACGTCTCGCACTTCGTCACGCTGGAGCGCGCCGCGACGAGCGCCAACCTGATCGCGGTCCTGCTGCTGCTGTTGTGGATCTACTACACGGCCTTCGTTTTTCTGCTGGGCGGGGAGGTGGCGGAGACGTACGATCTGATGCGCATGCGACGCCTGCAACGCGTGCGCCTCGGATGAATCTGCCGCTCATCGACCTCCGCTCCGACACCGTCACCAAGCCGTCGCCGGCGATGCGCCGGGCGATGGCGGAAGCGGAAGTCGGCGACGATGTGCTGGACGGCGATCCCACGACGCGCCGCCTCGAGGAACGCGTGGCGGAGCTGCTCGGCACCGAGGACGCCCTCTTTTTCCCGTCCGGAACCCAGGCCAATCAGACGGCCATTTGGCTGGTCGCCGAGCACGGTACCGAGGTCCTGATCGAGGCCAATGCCCATCTGGTGACTTACGAGGTGGCCGGCATTGCCGCGCTGTCCGGCGCGCAAATTCGTCCCATCACGACCGCGGATGGCCTGCTGACGCCCGAACTGGTGCGCGGTGCGCTGCGCCCCGCCTCGCCGCATGTGCCGCGCATTACCGCCCTCGCGATCGAAAACACGCATAATACGGCAGGGGGCCGGGTGCTGAGCGCGGCGGCGTACGACGGGCTGATCAGCGTGGCGCGCGACGCGGGGCTGAATGTTCATCTCGACGGCGCGCGCCTGTGGAATGCTGCGGTCGCGGCGGGGGTCCCACCCGCGCGGCTGACGCGCGGCGCCGAGACCGTGATGGTCAGCGTCTCCAAAGGGCTGGGTTGCCCGGTGGGCTCATGCCTCGGCATCAAGGCCGGGCGACGAGCGCGCGCCTGGGAAATCCGCAAGCGCCTCGGCGGCGGCATGCGGCAATCCGGAATTCTCGCCGCCGCGGCGTTGTACGCGCTCGAACACAATCTTTCCCGCATCGGTGAGGACCACGCGAATGCGCAACGATTCGCCGAGCTGTTATCCGACCATCCGACGATCCGGCCAACCATCCCGGAAAGCAACATCGTGATGCTGGATTTGATTCGTGATGGCGACGCGGCCGATGCGAGCGCGCGGCGTCTCGCGCAGGCAGGCGTGCGGCTCGCCCCGTGGGGTCCGCGTCGCCTGCGCGCGGTCACGCATCTCGATGTCAGCCGCGCCGACGTCGAGCGCGCTGCGCGCATCGTTGGGGAAACATTGCGGTGAGCGGTCCAGGGCGCCTCGACCCCAAGGTGCAGGAGATGCCGCTCGATCGGGCAATTCTCTGGAACCCGCCCGCGGCGCCGGGCAGTACCAACCCGGGTCGGTCCGCCGCGCGCTCGCCCTATCCGATCTTCTTTCAGCAGGAAGCAGTCATCGCGCTGCAGGACCATCTCAAGAGCTCGCCGACACAAGCCATCTTCGGCTTTTTGATCGGCGACGTCTTCCGCGATCCCGACGCGGGAGCGTTGTACACGGTTATCGACAAAACGCTGAAGCTCAGCCAGCCGATCTACGGCGATAAGACGGAAGTGGTCGTGTCGCGGCTCTGGGATCGGATGCAGGAGCAGCTCAAGAAGGTCTCCGCCACATTACTCGGCTGGTACCACAGCCATCCGGGTCAGGGAGGCTTTCTTACCCCGCACGACGTCGAGACCCACGAGAAGTTCTTTAAGGAACCGTGGCACGTTGCGGTCCTCGTCGCTGCCGAGGCGGGTGGAGTGACGGGTCGGTTCTTCCGCGCGTCGCAGGCCGCCGATTGGTCCAAGACGCCCATTCCGTTCCACGAGCTGCTCCAGCCCGACTCGATCAAACCCGATGGGAAGAAGCGCTCGTTCATCACGTGGCGAAACTACAAGGCGTTCGGACCGACCCTGACCGGTCCGAAGCCGAAAGCCGCGCCTCCTGCCGAGGAAAAAGCTGAGCCCGTTGAAGAGGCGGACGAGCCGCCGACCCCAAAGCCCAAGAAGCCATCGATAGTCGACAAAGTATTCCGGATCATGCGCTCGAGCGCGGATGACATTCCCGTCATTCGCACGAGCGCAGATGATGAACCGGCCCCGCCACCGGAACCGACTCCGCCTCCACCTCCGGAACCCGAGCCACCACCGCCACCGCCGCCGCGCGCGAAACGCGAACCGTCCGCGCCCGTCTTTGTGGCGCCGGCAGACGAGCGCGCCGAGGCACCACCGACTCCTCCGCCCCAACCTCCACCTCCCGCTCCCCCTCCTCCTCTCCCCGAGCGGCGGCCGGTGGACGACATCCCGTGGACCGTCACCCCTGAGTCGGTCGCCTCCGTGCCTCCTCCGGTGATTGAGCCACCCCCCGCGCCCCCCGCACCCCCAGCGCCACGAGAAGCGCGCCGCACGCCGGCGCAGTCGTTCCGATTGCTCGACGAGGCGCCGCCGGCGGAAAGGCCGGTAAAGAAGAAGGCACCACGCCGCCGCCGGCGGATTCGCGGCCCGTGGCTGAATCGTTTGGTCATGTTACTCGTGCTCGCGGGGCTCGGTGCTGGAGCCTATTGGTACGTCGTCACGCGCCATCCCAAGATTCCGCCATCCTGGATCGGGCTGCTCGATCGCGCAAAGAAGCTGGTATCGGGTTCGCCCTCTCCCGCGCCGGTTCGCGGTGCTTCGCGACGCCAATCGCCGGTGCCGCAGCCCGTACCTCCGACGGCGCGCGCGGCCCAGGCACCGGTGCTCATTCCGACGGCGCCCCCCGCCCCCGCTCCCACAGCGCCGCTCGCGCCTCCGCCTCCGC
>DASZNX010000071.1:0-31967 GCA_035551075.1 Gemmatimonadales bacterium
GTTCTAACTCAACGATGTCGTTCTCCAACCACCGATGCTCGCCCGCCAGGATCTCCTGGGCGAACCGGTAGGTCGGAACGTCTTCATTCCGCCGCAGCCCATTGAATTTCGAGCGCACCCGCCGGCGCGCCTGCCGGCAAAAGAGGTCCGCGAGTCGCACGGCGCGAGCGCCGGTGGCGCGATCGCGCTCGTAGAGCCGCTGCGCGCGCGAGCACGTCGCGGCCATGGCGAAGAGCTCCGCCGCGATATCGACGAGACGGAAGAGGACAGACTGCCGCAACTCGAGCTTCGGTCCGAACCGGACCATCGAATGGAACACGCTGCGCGCGAGCCGGCGCGCGCTGCGCTCCACGAACCGCACGTGCCGGGCCAGCTTGCCGAACTCGGCGTAGCGGGGCCAGAACCCCCAGCCCAGCCAGCGCGTGGGATACCACCAGCCGTAAAAGGCGGCGGATCGCGCCAGTCCCGCCAAGCGCTCGGCGGGCGTCTTGCCGGGCATCACGACGTCCCCGGCGACCTGCAGATGCTTGTCCACCGCTTCGCGCGCAATGAAGAGATGCATGATCTCCGACGAGCCTTCGAAGATCAGGTTGATCCGGAAATCGCGCATGATGCGCTCGACCGGGACCGGCTGCTCGCCCCGCGCGCGTAACGAATCGGCCGTCTCGTAGCCGCGGCCGCCGCGGATCTGGACCGTGTCGTCGATGATGCGCCAGCCGGCCTCGGAGTTGTACAGCTTGGCGATCGCCGCCTCGAGCCGAATGTCGTAACCGCCGCGCTCCGCCATCGCGCCGCACAGCTCGGCCACCGCCTCCATCGCGAGCGTGTTGGCGGCCATGCTGCCGATCTTCTGCGCGATGGCGTCGTGCTGGCCGATCGGGCGACCCCACTGCACCCGCTCCGCCGCCCAGCGGCGCGCGATCTCGAGACAGCGTTTTCCCGCCGCGACCGACGAAATCGGCAGCGTGAGCCGGCCCGTGTTCAGAGTGATGAGGGCGAGCTTCAGCCCCTTTCCTTCGCCCCACAGCACGTTTTCCTTCGGCACGCGCACGTTGGTGAACCGGATGACACCGTTGTACAGCGCCTTTAAGCCCATGAAATGGCAGCGGTGCACGACCTCCACGCCGGGCCAATCCGTTTCGACGATAAACGCGGTGATCTGTTTTTTCTCCTTGCCGCTCACCACTTTCGAGGGAGTCCGCGCCATCACCACGAGGAGCTCCGCTTTGGTGCCGTTGGTGCACCACAGCTTTTCGCCGTTGAGGATCCAGGCGTCGCCCTCGTCGCTCAACACGGCGCTGGTTTCCATGGCCGCGGGATCCGAACCCACACCGTGCTCGGTGAGGGCAAAGGCGGAGATCGCGCCCTTGGCGAGACGGGGGAAATATTTCTTCTTCTGCGACTCGTTCCCGAACATCTTGAGCGGTTGCGGAACGCCGATCGACTGATGTGCAGAGAGGAGCGCCGTGAGGGATCCGTCGACGGACGAGACGAGCTCGATCGCTTTCATGTAGGAGAGCTGCGACAGTCCCAGGCCGCCGTATTCGCGCGGAATCTTGATCCCGAAGGCGCCGAGGTCACGGAGACCCTGAATGACATGCTCGGGGATCTCGCCCTCGCGGTCGATCTTGTCGGAGTCGACGTCCTCGCGCAGGAAGCGCTCGAGCTTATCGAGGAACGGCTTGGCGCGGGCGATTTCGTCGGCGTCCTGCTCCGGGTAGGGATGGATCAAATCCATCCGCAGCTTGCCGAGGAACAGATCGCGCACGAAGCTCGGCGCGGCCCATTCCTGCTCGCGCGCGGCTTCGGCGACGGCACGCGCCTCATCGGCGGTGATTTTGGGTTTGGGTTCCGCCAGGCCGGTCGCCATGATCGCTAAATGTAATACCCAAAGGGTGAGCGGCGTTACTGAATCTTTGTGAAGGCCGTAGATTCTGCACTCCATCCGTGGCGGATGGCATCACGGAACTCCAACGGGTCAAGTTCGTTATGAAGGGCGGCGTCGTTTACCCTTTCCCAATCGTGAGATCGCTAGCGTTCGCGCTCTTCCTTTGTATCGGCGCCGCGGGCGCCGGCCTCGCGCAGCTTGCGCCGGCCGGTACCGGCGGCGTTGCTGCGTTGGCCGGCACCCTCCGCCAGCTCGGCAGCAACAAGCGCGTCCTCATGATCGGCGCGCACCCCGACGACGAAGACACCCAGCTGCTCGTCCTGCTCGCGCGAGGGATGGGCGCGCAGGTGGCCTATCTCTCACTCAGCCGCGGTGAAGGCGGCCAGAATCTGATCGGTCCCGAGCTCGGCCCCGAGCTCGGTGTGATCCGGACCGAAGAGCTGCTTGCGGCGCGCGAGCTCGACGGAGCGCGGCAGTTCTTCACCCGCGCCTACGATTTCGGCTTCTCCAAGACCGCCGATGAGACGTTCCGCTTCTGGCCCCGCGATTCGATCCTGAAAGACGTCGTCGCGGTCATCCGACGGTTCCGGCCGCAGATCATCATCTCGGTGTTCTCGGGAACGCCCGCGGATGGGCACGGTCAGCACCAGGTGGCCGGGCTAATCGCCCGGCAGGCGTTCGATCTCATGCGGGATTCCGTAGGCGGGCCAACCAAGTTCTACCGCTCGACCCGCGGTGACAGTGCGGCCACGACCTTGGCATTCCCGACCGGTACGGTCGATCCGCTCGTCGGGCAATCCTATTTCCAGATCGCCGCGGCGAGCCGCAGCCGGCACCGCTCGCAGGATATGGGATCGCTCCAGCGCATGGGACCCGCAACGGCACGCGTGGCGCTCATCGCTGAGAAACCCACAGGTAAGACGGGCGGAAGCAGCGGGGCGGGGGCGGGCGAGACATCGCTCTTTTCTGGTATCGACACAACGTTCCATGTCCCTGGCTACGCCGCGCTCATCGATTCGGCACGGGCTGCTCTGACGCCGTGGCGACCGAGCGCCATCGTGCCCCATCTCGTCCGCGCGCTCCGGTTGCTCGGCTCGGCCGATCAAGAGCAACGCGACTTGCTCGAGCGCGCCATCGCTGCGGCGGCTGAAGTGACGCTCGACGGCACCGCCGACGACGGGATCGTCACGCAGGGTCAGCGACTCCAAGTCGAAGTCAGCGTGTGGAACGCCGGAGACAGCGTGGTTCGCATCGATAGCGTGGCGATCGACGCGCCGGCTGGTTGGACCGTGGAGCGCGTGGACATGGGTCCTCCGACCGTCGCGCCGGGTGCCGTCAACACGCGCCGCTTCGCGCTGACGGTCGCGCGCGACGCCGAGCGCACGCAGCCCTATTTCTTGCGACGTCCGCTGGTCAATCATGGCGGGCTGTACGATTGGTCGACCGTTCCCGCCGACGTGCGCGGGCTGCCATTCGAGCCACCTCCCGTTCTCGCTCGGCTTCGTCTGGTGATCGGCGGTGAGCCGATCGTGCTCACGCGGGAAGTGGTGTATCGCTACCGGGACCAGGCAATTGGCGAGGTGCGGCGCCCGCTCTTCGTCACGCGCGACTTCGATGTCGCGGTGGCGCCGGAGGAATTGCTGTGGCCAAGCGATGGCGGCTCCCGCGAGCCGCGGCGCTTCACGATCACCGTCACCAATCGTGCGCGCGCACCCGTATCGGGGGCAGGGCCTGTGCGCGCGATCATCACGGCCCCTCCAGGTTGGCCACCGGTTTCGGCCGAGAGTCTCTCGTTCACGCGCGAGGACGAATCGAAGAGCATCACGGTCACACTCGCGCCTCCCGCAGGCGATAGCCTGAAGCCGGGGATGTACGACTCCCGTGCCTCCGCCACAACGGGCGACGCGCGCCGGTTTGATGGCGCGCTCGAAATTATCGACTACCCGCACATCCGGCCGCGCGCACTGACCAGGCCCTCGGTTGCGCAGATCCGGGTTGCGCGTCTCGCGCTTCCCGCGCTCTCGCGCGTGGGCTATGTGCGCGGCGCGTCAGACCGCGTTCCGGAGGCGCTCGCGGCCGTCGGCGTACCGCTCGAGCTGATCAGCGCGGATTCGCTGGCGCGCGGCGATCTGTCGCGGTACGACGTGATCGTGATCGGGAGCCGCGCCTACGAGACTGAGCCGGCCCTCGTCGCGAACAACGGCCGCATCCTCGACTATGCGAAGACCGGCGGATTGGTAATCGTGCAGTATCAGCAGTATCCGTTCGTCGACGGCGGGTTTGCGCCGTATGCGCTGCACATCGCGCGGCCGCACGATCGCGTGACGGACGAGACCGCCCCGGTGACGTTGCTCGACCCGAGCCATCCGGCGTTCCATTATCCGAACGAAATCGGCGCGGATGACTGGCGCGGCTGGGTGCAGGAGCGCGGTCTGTACTTCGCGCATGACTGGGACACCACCTACGTCCCGTTGGTCGAGACGCATGATCCGCCCCCGAATCCGCCGCAGGAGTTGAAGGGGGGGTTGCTCGTCGCACCGCTGGGCCGGGGCACGTACGTGTACACGGGGCTGAGCTTTTTCCGGCAATTGCCCGCGGGAGTACCTGGAGCTTACCGACTCTTCGTTAACCTCCTTGGGCTCAAACGGACGAATGTTCCGTAAAACAGTGCGTGGTGCGTGGTGCGTTGTACGTGGAATTCGCGCCCACGCACCACGCACCACGTACCACGTACTATTGGGCACGCTGATCCTCAGTCTGGGCGGATGCTCGGGGGACAAACGTACTCCGTTGGTGGTCTACAGTCCCCACGGCCGCGACCTCCTCACGCTGTTCGAGAAACGCTTCGAAGCGCTGCACCCCGACATCGACGTGCGCTGGCTCGATATGGGCTCGCAGGATGTCTACGATCGCGTGCGCTCCGAGCGCGCCAACCCGCAGGCGGATGTCTGGTTTGGCGGGCCCTCGCTGATTCTCGCGCCCGCCGCGCGCGACTCGCTGCTCGATTGTTACCGGCCGGACTGGGCGGACGCGATTGCCTCGCGTGGCCGGGGGGCAGGCGACTGTTTCTTCGCTGCCTACGAAACACCCGCCGTTTTCCTGTATGCCGAGAAGGCGGTGCCGGCAGCGGAAGCGCCGCAGGATTGGGACGATCTGCTCGCGCCCCGGTGGAAAGACAAAATCATCATTCGTGATCCGCTCGCGAGCGGGACGATGCGCGCGGTGTTCGGGCTCATCATCGAACGGGGACTGCACGCCGCGAACGATACCGGCGCCGGCTTTGCCTGGCTGCGGCGGCTCGATGGTCAGACCAAGGCCTACGAGCAAAACCCCGGGATCATCAGTGAAAAAATCGCGCGCCAGGAGGCGCTGGTGACGATCTGGGATTTGCCGGACGTCCTCCTCAGTCGCCAGCACGGCCTCGCCGTCGGCTACGTGTTTCCGCGAAGCGGCACCGTCGCCATCGAGGATGGTATCGCAGTTGTGCGCGGCGCCAAACATGCAGCCGCGGCGCGCGCGTTCGTCGACTTCGTCGGCAGCAGCGCGATGCAGCTCGCGGCCGCGCGCGACGTGTACCGGCTTCCCGCGCGACTCGATCTGCCGGCCGACTCGTTGCCCGACTGGGTGCGCGACGTGCGGCGCCGCATGGTGGTGACGGACGTGGATTGGAATCTGCTTGCCGAGCACGGATCGGAGTGGATGCGCTGGTGGGACCAGCACGTCCGCGGGACCGGGAAGGGCCGTTGAGCGGCTTCCTCGCACTTCGTGCAATCGAAAAACGCTGGAGTCCCGAAATCGCCGTCGGGCCGGTCACGCTCGACATCGCGCGCGGCGAAATCCTCGCGCTGCTCGGCCCGTCAGGCAGCGGCAAGACGACGATGCTGCGGCTGCTGGCGGGATTCGAGACAGCGGACGCCGGCCGCATCGCCGTGGCGAACGAAGACGTGACGAACGTCCCGCCGGCGCGGCGGCGGTTCGGGATGGTCTTCCAGCACTATGCGCTCTTTCCGCATCTCGACGTGGGAGAAAACGTCGCGTTTGGCTTGCATGCGAGCCGGAACGGAGAGCGGGCGGCGGTGGAGCAGAAGGTGTCGCAGGCGCTCGCGCTCGTAGATCTCGCCGGATTCGAGCGGCGCAAAGTCCACGAGCTGTCCGGCGGGCAGCAGCAGCGCGTCGCCGTGGCGCGCGCGCTGGCGCCCGAACCGCGCGTGTTGCTGCTCGACGAGCCGCTCTCGAATCTCGATCCCGCGCTGCGCGAGCGCACCCGGCGCGAGCTGCGCCAGGTCATCAAGCGCATCGGCATCACCACGGTATTCGTGACGCACGAGCAGGAAGAGGCGTTCGATCTCGGGGATCGCATCGCGGTGTTGAATGGCGGCCGGCTCGAACAGGTGGGACCGTCCAACGATCTGTACGAGCGGCCCGTCAATCTCTTCGTGGCGACGTTCGTGGGACGCGCCAATGTGTTCCGCGGTGCTGCCGCGCGCGCGTTGGGACATACGCGCGACGGCCAGGTGCTGGTGGTGCGGCCGGAGCGACTGCAGTTCGGCTCCGCCGGACTCGCCGGCGTCGTGCGCGAGGTGCGCTATACCGGGCCGGCCGCGTTTTTTCTCGTGGAATCGGAGGACGGGCAGCGATTCGAGGTGCTGGCCGAGCCGCACGCGGCGCGCGTGGATGAGCGCGTCCATGTCGGTGCGACACGAGTCATCGTCCTGCCCGATTCGCGAGGGGGAGGGGGAGGCATCTCCTCGCCATGACCCGCATGCGCGCGACGACGCTCGCGGCGATCGCGGTCACGCTGCTGCTCGCGTGGCTGGTGCTCTATCCCATCATCGTGGTCGCGGCCGATGCCGCGAACGGAACGGCATGGCATGACTTCTTCACGCGTCCGGGCGAGTGGGCCGCGCTATGGGCGAGTATCTGGATTTCGCTCGCGAGCGTCGTGCTCGCTGCCGCGATCGGCATTCCACTCGCGTTTCTGTTCGAGTGGTTCGATTTCCCGGGCCGCAAGACACTCGGCGGTCTCGTCGCCCTGCCCGTCGTGCTGCCGCCGCTGGTCGGCGTGATCGCGTTTCTCTTCCTGTACGGCGAATCGGGGTTCATCGCGCGCGCGATCCAGGCGCTCTTCAAGCTCGACGAAGCGCCGTGGCAGCTCCAGGGTCCGTTCGCGATTCTGCTGGTGCACGCGTATTCGATGTACGTCTACTTCTATCTGTTCACACGCGCCGGGCTCGCCCGCCTCGACGTCACGATGCTGGAGGCGGCGCAGGCATTGGGCGCCGACCGGCGACGCACGTTATGGCGTGTCGTCGTGCCGCTGGTCCGGCCCTCGCTCGCCGGCGCCGCGATGCTCACGTTCATGACGGCACTGGGCTCGTTCAGCGCGCCGTACATCTTTGGCGGCGGTTTCCGCGTGATGACCACGCAGATCGTCGCGACCAAACTCAACGGCGATCTGTCGCTCGCGATGGTCGAGACCGTGGTGCTGGCGCTGGTCGCGGTGATCGCGTTGTTGATTCTGCGGCGTACGGAGGGGAACGACATCCTGGTCGCGTTGGGGAAGGGCATCGCCCCGCGGCCGCGCCCCATCCGGCGTGCCGGAGTGCGGCGTCTCACGACGATCGCCGGTTGGGGACTGGCGGTGCTGCTGCTCTTGCCGCATCTGACTCTGGCCGTCGTTTCGCTCGTCCCCTTCGGTTCCTGGACGACGGAGATTCTGCCGCCCGTGATCAACTTCGACAACTATCGTCGCCTCTTCTCGGAGGCGGAGCGGTTGCGGCCATTACTGAATTCGCTGTGGATGGCGGGGGCGAGCACCGCGGCCGCCGTAGTCCTCGCGTTGATCGCCGGCTGGCTGGTGGTGCGCCGGCGCGTCTGGCTGCGCCGCGCGATCGAAGGGCTGCTGGTCCTGCCGTGGGCGCTGCCTGGGACGGTGTTCGCCATTGCGCTCGCGACCGCGTTCAGCGTGCACGCGCCCTGGGCGCTGCGGTTTGTGCTCGTCGGAACCGCGGTCATCCTGCCGCTCGCTTATCTCGTGCGCGGGTTGCCGCTCACGGGGCGGGGACTGCTCGCCGCGTATCGCCAGCTCGATCCCTCGCTCGAGGAGGCCGCCGCGAGCCTCGGCGCGGGCCGCTGGCGCACGCTCACGCGGGTCACGCTGCCACAGCTCCGTCCCGGTCTCGCCGCCGGCGCGTCGCTGGCGTTCGTCGCCGCGCTGGGTGATCTCGTCGCCTCGATTGTGCTCTACACGTACGAGACCCGTCCCATCTCGATCGAGATCCTCTCGAGCTTGAGACTCACCGAGACGGGCGTCGCGGCGGCGTTCGGCGTCGTCCTGATGATCGTGAGTGCGGTCGTGCTGGGCGTGGGGGCCAGACGATGAAGAAGATGCTGGTGCTGATGGCCGTCGCGTTCGTCGACATGATCGGGCTGATGATCGTCGTGCCGATGCTCCCGCTGTACGCGAACCGCATGCACGCCTCGCCCACGGTGATTGGGTTGCTCGCCGCGTCCTTCCCGGTGGCGCAGCTCGCGGCTTCCCCCGTCTGGGGCCGCCTCTCGGACCGCACCGGTCGCCGCCCGGTCTTGCTCGTCGGGTTGACGGCCTCGATGCTCGCGTATGCCATCTTCGGCTTTGCGGGTACGTTGTGGGTGCTGTTCGTATCGCGATTCGTCCAGGGACTGGGCGGCGGAACGACCGGCGTGGCGCAGGCCTATGTCGCCGACATCATGGCACCGCATGAGCGCGCCAAAGCCTTGGGATGGCTTTCAGCCGCCACGAGTTTGGGGGTCATCATCGGTCCGGCGCTGGGATCGTTCGCGCGGCGCGCCGGTACGGAAGCGCCCGGTCTCGTTGCCGCGGGATTGTGCGCCATAAACATCGCCTTTGCATGGCGGTGGCTGCCTGAGTCGCGCGTTCCCCATGCGCACACGACGACCGCATCGGGTACTGCTGCGGTACCTCCACCACTGCGATCGGTCTCCAGCGCACTGTGGGAAGTGCTGGCGCATCCGCTGCGTCCCCTAGCCTTGACCATCATCATCTATGCGGTCGCGATGTTGGCGTACAACGCGACGCCACCGATTTTTGCGCTGTATCTGAACCAGCGGTTCGGTATTACCGAACAGAACATCGGCTACTTCTTCCTGATCTTCGGCATCGTGGGCGTGCTGATGCGCTTCTTCGTCGTGGGTTGGGTGAATGACCGGCTCGGCGAACTGCGGACGATGCGGATCGGCGCAGTGCTCTACGGCGCGGGCTACCTGCTGCTGCCGCTCGCGACATCGGTACCACTGTTTCTGCTCTTCCAGACGTTCTTGCCACTTGGCACGGCGCTGCTGTTCCCCGCGAATTCGGCGCTGGTCAGCCACAACGCCGATCGTCACGAGTTCGGCCTGATGCTCGGCGTGCAGCAAGCGCTCCGTGGCGTTTCGAGTGTGCTCGCACCCATCCTGGCCGGCTTCGCCTATCAGGTGTACGGTCCGCGCGTGCCGTTTTTCGGCGCGGCCGGCGTGATCGCGATTGCGCTGCTCTTGACGGGGCTGGTGCACGATTCGCGACCCGCGCGCGCAACGCCCGAGGCGAGCCGGTTGGGTTAATTTGGTGCCCATGACTAACCTCCTGTGGACACTGGTGGCGCTCTTCGCATCCGTGGCTGCGCCCCCGCCCCCGCCCCCGCCCCCGCCCCCGGCCCCTCCGTCCCGGCCCAAACTCGTCGTGGTCATCACGGTCGATCAGCTCCGGCCCGACTACTTCACGCGGTGGAAGGGTCAGTTGACCGGTGGGTTGGCGCAGCTCGCGAATGAGGGGGCGTTTTTCACCGAGGGATATCAGGATCATGCCGTCACCGAGACGGCACCCGGCCATTCGACGATTCTGTCCGGCATGTGGCCGGCGCACACCGGCATCATCCGGAATTCGCAGGGCGTGCAGGACACGCTCGCGCCGTTGATCGGTATTGCCGGGCCGGGAGCATCACCGCGGCGGTTTCGCGGCACGACGCTCGTCGATTGGCTGAAAGCCGTAGACCCCACCAGTCGCGCGCTTTCCGTGAGCCGCAAGGACCGCGGCGCGATTCTTCCGATCGGCCGCGCCAAAGAGCAGGTCTATTGGTATCAGGCCCCGCTGTTCACGACGAGCAAATATTACGCCGACACGTTGCCGACCTGGGCGCAGGCGTTCAACGCGCGCCGGCTCCCGTTCCAGGCCGCGAATACGACGTGGACACTGCTGCTGCCCGACAGCGCGTATAAGGAGCCGGACAACGAAGTGTGGGAGAATGGCGGCAGCGACGTGATCTTCCCGCATCGACTGCCCACCGACAGTCTGCGCGCGGCGGCGGCGCTCGCGGGCGTGCCGGCGATGGATTCGCTGACGCTCCTATTCGCGCTCGAAGGATTCGAAGCGCTGAAGCTCGGCCGGAAGGGTGGGAGCACCGATATTCTCGCCGTCAGTCTTTCGACGACCGATGCGGTGGGGCACGCGTTCGGGCCTGACTCACGCGAGATCCACGACCAGGTACTGCGGCTCGACCACTACCTCGGCTGGTTTCTGAAGCGCATTACCGACAAAGTGGGGCACGACAACGTCGTCGTGGTGCTCACCGCCGATCACGGCGTGACGTCGTACCCGGAGCGCACTCACGCCCGCACCGGCGCTCCCACCTATCGCGTGCTCCTCGATACGCTGGTGGCCGCGGTGAACCACGATCTCGACCAGATCGCCGGCGCGTCGCGCCAATGGTTCGACTTCGACACCGGCATGTTGTTCCTCCAGGACAACGGGCGCTTTGCCGCGATGGGAATCAGGACGGACAGCATTCTCGATGTTCTGACGACGCGCATCATGCGCGTGCCGGGTGTGGCGCGCGTGATCAAAACAGCGGATCTGGCTCGCGCCGACACCGCATCCGATCCGGTCGCACGCCGCTGGTTACACTTGATCACGCCCGACGCGGGCGTCGTGCTCACGGTCACGCTCCAATCGGGATCGATCTGGGCTGCTCCGAACACGCCGCCGATCGCGATGCACGGCCAGCCGTCGGAAGACGACGCGCACGTGCCCATCATCTTCTGGGGCCGCGGCGTGCGCCGCGGCACGTATGCCGGCCGGACCAACACCGTCGATATCGCGCCGACGTTGGCGGCGTTGCTCGGTGTGTCGCCGCTGTCGCTCGTGGACGGCCACGCCCGCACCGAAGCGCTGTTGCCGAGGAATTAGCAATGGCGCAAAAACAATCGGCGACGCAGATCCGGCGGATCGAGGAGCTGCAACAGTACGTGCGCACGGTCGACAAGGTGAAAAAGCTGATCGCCGAGCTCGAGTCGAATCGGGCCGCCAAGCTCAGCATCGTCAACGGCATCTGCGGGAACATCGCGCGTGAGCTCTCGCACATGCGCCAGCGAGCCCTCACCGCCAATCTCGGCACGTTACCCGACGTGGCCGGATCTCTCGCCATAGTCGCCGGTCGCGCGGGCACCGGCATCATGATGAAGGTGCGCGCGCTGAATGACGGCATGAACAGCCTCAGCATGCAGCTCGAGCAGGCGCTGAAGATGGCGCACGAAGCCCCTCCCGAAAAAGAAAAAGAGACCGAGCAATCGTAGCGATCAGCTGTCGCGCCCTCACCAAGCGCTTCGGAGACGTCGTCGCGGTCGCCGGCCTCGATCTCACGGTCGGCGCGGGCGAGTGTTTTGGCCTGCTCGGCCCCAATGGGGCGGGGAAGACCACGACGATCGAGATTCTCGAAGGGCTCACGATCCCCGACGGCGGCGCGGTCGAGATCCTCGGCACACCCTGGCGTGAGGGCGCGGCCGGGCGCGCGCTGCGCGAGCGCCTGGGCATTCAACTGCAGGAGACTCAGCTCGCGGACAAGCTGACGGTCCGCGAGACGCTGGCGTTGTTCCGCTCGTTCTACAAGCAGTCTCACACGGTGGACGAGGTCCTCGCGCTCGTCGAGCTCGAGGAGAAACGGAACGCGCGCGTGGTGACGTTGTCGGGTGGGCAGAAGCAGCGGCTCGCCGTCGCGTGCGCGCTCGTCAGCAAACCCGAGCTTCTATTCCTGGACGAGCCGACGACGGGTCTCGATCCGCAATCGCGGCGCCAGCTCTGGGATATCATCCGGCGCTTTGGCGCGGCCGGCGGCACGGTGCTGCTCACGACGCACTACATGGAAGAGGCGGAGCGTCTGTGCGACCGCGTCGCGATCATGGATCACGGCAAGGTGATCGCGCACGGCACGCCGCGGGAGCTGATCGCGTCGCTGGGCGCCGAGCACGTGGTGGAGTTCGCGCTGAGCGAGTCCGCGCCGGACGGTCTGATGGACGCTTTGCGCGGCATGAATGGCGTCACGGCGGCGCGCTCCGCCGCGACGGGCCTCTCCTTGACCGTCACCGAGCTGCACCGGACGCTGCCCGCGCTGCTGCTGGAGCTGCAGCGCCGTAATCTCGAACTGGCCTCGCTCACGACGCATCACGCCACGCTCGACGATGTCTTCGTCGCGCTCACCGGACGGCAGCTGCGTGATACGTGAGCATCCGATGTTTCAGCTGGCGCTCGCGCGCATGCGCGAGTTCTATCGCGAGCCCGAAGCGGTGTTCTGGGTGTTCGGGTTTCCGATCGTGCTGGCGTTCGCGCTGGGCCTCGCCTTTCGGAACACCGGTCCAGGCAAGTTGCAGATCGGAGTGCGTGCCGGCCCGGGCGACAGCGCCATCGCCGCCGCGCTCGATTCATCACCGCGACTCACCGCGACCGTGCTCGATACCACGACCGCGCGCCTGCGGCTGCGCGCGGGACGCATCGCGCTGCTCGTCGTGCCCGGCGATCCGATCGTCTACCGCTACGACTCGACGCGCACCGAAAGCGGGCTGGCGCGGCTCCAGGTCGATGAGGTTCTGCAGCGCGCGCGGGGCCGCACCGATCCGGTCGCGATCCGCGACGATCGCACCACCGCGCCCGGCTCGCGCTACATCGATTTCCTGATTCCCGGACTGCTGGGAATGAATCTGCTGGGCAGCGGCATTTGGGGTGTGGGGTTCTCCGTCGTGCAGGCGCGGCAGAAAAAACTCCTGAAGCGCTACATGGCGACGCCGATGCGGCGCAGTCACTATCTCCTGAGCTTCATCCTTTCGCGCCTCGTGTTTCTCATTCTCGAGGTCGCGGCGCTGGTCGGCTTCGGATGGCTGTTGTTCCACGTGGCAGTGCGCGGTTCGTTTCTCACGCTCGCGGGGATCACGATTCTCGGCGCGTTCTCGTTCGCCGGGCTCGGACTGCTCGTCGCGAGCCGGGCAAAAACGATCGAGGGCGTATCGGGGTTGATGAACCTCGTAATGCTGCCGATGTGGATCCTGTCGGGGACGTTCTTCTCCTATTCCCGCTTTCCCGCGGTGATGATTCCCTTCGTCAAGGCGCTGCCGCTCACCGCGCTGAACGATGCGCTGCGCGCTGTGATGATCGATGGAGCGGCGCTCACGACACTCGGCGCGCCGCTCGCCATCGTCATCGCGTGGGGCGCGGTGAGTTTCGTGGTGGCGTTGCGGATATTCCGCTGGCGCTGAGGTCAACTCTCCGGGCGAAACAACGCCGCGAGCCGCCGCAGGAACCCGCCGAACGCGCCTCGCGCCGCGGCACTGAACGCGCCCGCCGAGTGAAACCGCTCGGCCGGGTCGCTGCGCAAGGCGCGCTTCAGCACATCCTCGAGCTCCCGCGGCACGTCCTTGCGCTCGCTGCTCAGCGGCGGGAGATCGTCCGCGGTTTGTTTGGCGAGGATCTGCTCGGGGGTCTTGCCGGTGAACGGCGGATGGCCGGCGAGCGCGAAATAAGCGACCGCGCCCATCGAGTAGAGATCGGCCCGTTGATCGACGCGCTCACCCAGCAGCTGCTCGGGTGCGGCGAACTGAGGCGTGCCGCTGCGCGACGTCGCGCCGCCGAAGCGCGCGCCGCCGCGGAGCGCCAGCGCCAGTCCGAAGTCCGTAATGCGCAGGCGGCCATCCGGCTCGATCAGCATGTTTTCGGGCTTCAGGTCGCGGTGAATCAGCCCCACGCTGTGTGCGTGCTCCAGCGCGGAGAGTCCCTCCATCAACAGTCGCTCGGTCTGTTCCAATGAGAAATTGCCGTGCCGCTGCACCAGCTGCGCGATGTTGGAGCCCGGCACGAATTCCATCGAGTACCACGTCAGGCCCGCCCGCCCCATGATGTCGTAAATGCTCACGATGTTCGGGTGGCGCAGCCGGGCCGCGAGCTGCGCCTCGCGCCGGAAGCGCTCCATCACGCCGGGGTCGGAAATGAGCGCGGGGTGCAGGACCTTGATCGCCACGTCGCGCTCGAGGGCGAGATCGCGCGCGCGATACACGCGCCCGAATCCGCCGCTCCCGATCTCCTCCAGCAGCTCGTAATCATCGCCGAGCGCTCGACGCAGTCGCCGCTCGAAGCCTTTTTCCGTCACGGCAGGCGCGGCGGCGGGCGTCTGGAACGTACCTGCGTCGCTGACGAAATCCTCCAGCATTTCAGTCGCGGTGTAGTAACGCTCTTTGGGGACTGCGGAGAGGCCGCGGATGATCACCCGCTCGACGGCGGCGGGAATCGCCGCGCGGAGCTGACGCGGCGACACGATGCGCGCCGGATCGAGATCTGGTGGGTTGCCCGTGAGCGCCGCATAGATGTTCGCCGTCACCGTGTATACATCGCTCGACGGCTCGCCCGGATCGCTGCCGCGCACTTCGGGAGCCATGTAGGCGAGGGTCGGGTCGTCGCCGGCGAGCGGCTCGAGATAGGGCAGGCACCAATTCGAGTAGCGCAGGTCGGTGATGACGCCCTGCCCGCCGGTATTGATCATCAGCGTGGTCGGGATGATCCGGCGCATGATGATACCGCGCGCGTGCGCGTGTTCGAGCGCCGACAAGAGATCGCGGATCAGCGACAGGCACTGGGGGATCGGCCGAGGCCCGCGCCGCAGCGCGTCGGCCAGGCTCTCTCCTTCGATCCAGTTTGCCGTGCGATAGGCCAGCCTGCCGATTTCCCCGGCGGCGTAGGCGTGGCGGATCGTCGGGTGGTCGAGCGCGGCGAGCGTCTCGGTTTCGCGCATGAACCACGCCCGGCCCGGCGTTCCGGCGGTGAGATGCAACCGAATCGCCACCGGCCGCTTCAACACGCGGTCCCAGGTATGATACAGCGCGCGTTCGGATGAGAGCGCCACGAGACTGTCGAACCGGAATTCGGGCTCCAGCGTGCGGATCGCGTCTTCCAGGACACCCGCGGGCGGCGTTGGCGCGCTCGCGACGCCGGTATTGGTGACGGGCGTCACGTTGGTGGGTGAACGACGGTCAGGCGTTTGCACGAACGCAAATGTAGTCGGAGGAATCTGCTGGCACGAATAACCGTGATCCCGCAAATTGGGCGGCGATGGACGAGTATCGCGAAGTTCGCCACCGGCTGGAACGCCGGGTTCGTCCCGATCGGCGGTCCGGTCTCGATCGGCGGATCACCGAGCGCCGCCTCCGCTCCGTTCCTGTACTCGTCGAGCGGCGCGGCCACATGGAGCGGCGTAGTAAAGTCGAGCGACGCTCTCCCAATCCGCGGCGCCATCTGAAGGATCGCCGCGGTTCGGGAATGACCTTCAGCGAGTTCACTCCGTCCTGACGCGTACCACCGCCCAGCCGTTCCTGCCGTTCCGCGCGTAGCGCGCGTCCCACAAATCGATGGTCTTCGTCGTCGTGTCAACCGCGGCGACCAGGAAGCGCGCGAAGTCTCGGATCGCGCGGCCATCCCGGGTCGTTTCGATTGCCCGTTTGACGACGGGCAGGCGCAAATTGCGCGGGATCTGCCAATCCACGCCCGCGACCGTATCGGCGCCGGCGTACATCGCCTCCCACGTGAACGGCCGGCCGACAGTCGTGAGCGCTGCCCATCGCGCGCCCGCGCCGAAGCGCCGGTCGGCCTCCGCGCGGATCTCAGCTTTGCGATATTGCACGACCACTCCTTGCGCCACCGCGTAGACGCCGAGGATGACGAGGGAGTAGATGGCGGCGCGCCGTCGTGCGACAGGCCCAAACCAGTAGCGGGTCCAACCGATCAATCCGATCACGCACAGGAGTGCGTAGACGACCAAGACCCATGACGCGACGAGCGCGGCATTGCTGATGATCAAGAAGGTGACGCCCGAGCCGACGGCCAGTACCGCAGACAATGGCATCCAGTGCCGCTCGGCGCCCCAGGCGAGACCGATCAGCGGGACCAGCCAGAAGAACACGTCGGCGATCGCGACCCAGTCGAGATAGTACCACCGGCCGCTCCAGGGAAGAAACGGACGCCAGCCGTACGATCCCTGCCAATCCATGAACAGATGACTCAGGACGGTGACTCCGATACACAGCGCCAGCCAGCGCCAGCGCGGTGGCGCGACGCTTTCGCGCCCGCGGTGGAGCATCCAGCGATGGAGCAGCCACCACATACCGCGAATCAGGACGGTGAGGCCCGCGATTTCGAGAACAGCGCCCGCAAGCGAGTGCGTGATACCGCGGTGCAACTCGAGAAAGTCAGCGCGCGTACCGGGCAGCCCGATGAACAACTCGGTCCAGTCGGGCGCGTTCGCCGCGACGATGCCGATGGCAGCCGCGCGCGGCACGTGGCGATCGGCCACGGCGCGCCCGAGTGCCGCGCCGACCAGGGCGTGGGCGAGATTGTCCAGAGGTGTGACTCCGCGCCAAACCTAAACCGCATTAAGTTACGCCGCCAATGAATTTCCTCGGATGGATGACGGCTCCCGCGCAGTCGCTCGCGCAGTGGAACGAGCTGCTCGAGCTCGCGGCCGCGGCCCACGCCGACGGACTGGACAACACGCTGGTGTGCGGCATGGGCGGATCGAGTTTGGTGGCCGACGTCCTCGCGGACACGTTCCACAAGGACGCGCTGCACGTGCTGGACAGCACGAATCCGGATGCCGTGCGCGCGGCCGAGCGCGCCCATGACCTCGCACGCACGCTGTTTCTCGTCGCGAGCAAATCCGGCACCACCGTCGAGACGCTCGCGTTCTGCAATTACTTTCTGGCGCGCGCGCGTCCCGATCAGTTCATCGTCATCACCGAAACCGCGACTCCGCTCGATGCGCTCGGGCGCAAACACGGTTTCCGCGCGATCCTCCCGCATCCTCCCGACGTCGGCGGCCGGTATTCGGCGCTGACGTCTATCGGGATGCTGCCCGCGGCGCTGATGGGCATCGATGGTCGCGCGATGCTCGAACGCACGCGTCGCGTCGATGTCGCGGGCGCGAAAGCGCTGGGCGTCGCGATCGCCGACCGGGCGATGGCAGGACGCGACAAACTTGTGATCGCGCCCCCGGTCGACGTCGACTGGTTCGCCTTCTGGGTCGAGCAGTTGATTGCCGAAAGCTCGGGGAAGGACGGCCGGGGCATCGTGCCGATCGTGCACGATCCCGTCGGAGACGCACTCCCCGACATGCAGTCGGTGGGGTCCGAAGGTTCGGGCGAGATCTCGGATGACCCGCTCGATCTCGGCATCGAGTTTCTGCGGTGGGAGTATGCGACCCAGGCGCTCTGCGAACGGCTTGGGGTGAATGCATTCGATCAACCCGATGTCGACGAGGCCAAGCGTCTCGCGCGCGCGGAGCTCACGAGCACACAGCGCGGCGCGGGCGAAGCTCCATTGCCGACGTTGTCGCTCGACGCGCTCCGTCGCAGCGTGAAGCCCGGTGACTACCTCGCGATCCTCGCGTATGTCCCTCCAGAGCAGCAAGTGATCGCGGACCTGCAGGAGTTGCGCGCAGCGTGGGGCAAGGCGCTCCATTGCGCGACGACGCTCGGCATCGGACCCCGCTACCTCCACTCGACCGGACAGCTGCATAAGGGCGGCCCCAATACCGGCCTCTTCCTCGTGATCACCGCCGACGGTCGCGAAGACATGCCGATTCCCGAGATGCCGTGGACCTTCGGGGAGCTGCACCGCGCGCAGGCGCGCGGTGATATCCGCGCGCTGCTGGCGCGCGGGCGGCGTGTCGCTCACGTCCATCTCTCGAATCTCGCGGAGATCGCGCGGCTTCATCCGTGACGGAAGGCCGGGGGGCGGGGGCAGGGACGGGGGTGGGCCCGAGCGGTGGCGGGGCGGGATCTACCGCGACCGGAACGTACATCTTCCATCTGATCCCGCACACGCATTGGGATCGCGAATGGTTTCTGCCGCGCGCGGCATTTCATGCACGACTCATCTCTCTCATCGATGATCTGATCGAACGGCTCCAGGCGGAGCAGTCGCTGCGGAGCTTCCTGCTCGATGGCCAGACGATTTTGCTCGAGGACTACCTGCGCACGCGCCCCGAGCGCGAGGCGGACATCAGGGCACTCGTAAAGACCGGGCGGCTGCAGGTTGGTCCCTGCTATGTGCTCGCGGACGAGCAGATCCCCTCAGGTGAGTCGCTGGTGCGCAACCTCCTGCTCGGCGCCGCAGACGCGGAGCGGCTTGGCGGCCGGCTCGATGTCCTGTATTCACCCGACGCGTTCGGTCATCCGGCTGTATTACCGACGCTGGCTCGTGAATTCGGAATCAAGTTCGGCGTGCTCTGGCGTGGGCTGGGTGGTGAGCCGGGACAGGAGCACGACCTGTTTCGCTGGAAGGGCCCGGACGGCCGGGACATCGTGCTCTGGCACCTGCCGCCGGGCGGCTACGAAATCGGGGCGGAGCTGCCCGGCTCCGGAGCGCGGCTCCCCGACATCTGGAAGGCGATCCGCGCGATCCTCGTGCAACGCGCATCGGGCAAACATGTCCCCGTGTTCATCGGCGCCGATCATCACGCGCCGCATCCAGCGCTGTCGCGGTTACGCGACGTGCTGGCCGAGCTCGAACCGGCGAGCGCGTTTCGCCTATCGCGCCTCGATGAATTCTTCCAGGCCGCCGAGCACACGACCGCCCGTGCGATCTCGGGCGAGCTGCGCTGGTCCTATGGCTACACCTGGACGCTGCAGGGCGTGCACGGGACGCGCGCACCGTTCAAACGACATCACGGCGCCGTCGAGTTGTTCCTCGCGCGCATTGCCGAGCCACTGACCGCGCTGGCCCGGCTCGCGACGAGTGGGCGCGATCGGCGGCCGCTGCTCGAGACCGCCTGGCGCACGCTCGTGCGCGCGCAATTTCACGACACGATTTGTGGGTGCTCGGCCGACGCGGTGACGGAGGCAGCCGAACGGCGTCTTGATGACGTCGCCGCATACGCCACCGAGCTACGGCGCGAGGCGTTGCATGCGCTGGCAGGTCACGATCCAGACGTCGCTCGAGAACAGGCATTGGCGGGCGACCCGACCCTGGTGCTGTGGAATCCCGCCGCTCGCGCACGGGGCGGCGTTGTGGTGGCAGACGTCACGTTTTTTCGTCGCGATGTGCTCGTTGGTCCGCCATCACCTGGACGCACGCCGCGGGAGGGACCGGGATACAGGCCGTTTGCGTTGTACGTTTCTTCCGACGGTGGCCACGGCATTCCGGTCCAGGTGCTCGCGCGGCGTCTGGCGCAAGAACGGACCGACGCGACTCGTCATTACCCCGACCAGGATGAAGTCGAACAGGTGCGCATTGCATTCCGCGCGCCTGGCCTGCCGGGCCTCGGTCTCGCGGCACTGCATGCGGGTCCCGCCGTCCCGCTGGGAAAGGGTGAAGACGTTCGGGTGCGCGGCCGGTCGCTGCAGAATCGCTTTGTAGAAGTGGTGCTGGAGCAGAATGGCGCCATCACGATTGTCGACCGCCGTCGCAACGAGCGGTATAGCGAGCTGCTGCGTTTGGAAGACGCCGGCGATGCCGGTGACGCCTACAGCTATTGTCCTCCCGCGAGAGACCGTCTCACCCAGAGTCAGGGGCCGATCACGTTGCGCCGGCTCGCCGCCGGTCCGCTCGTCGCCGCGCTCGAAACCCGCTGGGAGATGACGCGCGGCATCGACGCGCGGGCTGTGGTCCAACTGCATGCCGATAGCCCGATCGTTCGCGCGACACTCGAGATCGACAATCGCAACCGCTATCACCGCCTGCGCGCGCGCCTGCCGACCGGCCTCGCCGATATCGCAGCGACGGCGGGCACTGCATTTGGCGCGGTCGAACGGCCGCCGGTGGTGATGGAGACGGGAGCGTATCCACATGAGACACCGGTGCGCACGGCGCCGGCGCATCGCTTTGTCGCGGCCGCGCGCGGCTCGCGCGGGCTCGCGGTGTGCGCGCCGGCATTCTTCGAATACGAATGGACCCGCACGGGCGATCTGCTCATCACGCTGCTCCGCGCGATCGGTGACCTGTCGCGCGACGATCTGCCGACGCGTCCGGGCCATGCGGGTTGGCCCACCGCCATCCCCGGGGCGCAATGCATTGGGGTCACGCGCATCGATCTCGCACTGGCGCCCATCAGCGCCGCCGACATCGAGCGCGGTGATGTGGTGCCGCATCTGTGGGAAGACGCGTTTCTGCCGTTAACGGGATTGTGGTTGCGCGACGGCGCGCCGCTCAAGCTCGCGCCGCTCGATATCGTGCTGGAAGGCAGCGGGCTCGTGTTCTCGGCACTGAAGCCGGCGCAGGTCGGCTCGCCGACGGTGCTGCGCTGTTACAACGCGACCAGCCGCAAGACGGCCGGCGCGTGGCGCTTCAGCGCCGGTGTAAAGACGGCGCATCGCGTCCGCGCAGACGAACGCGAGGCCGTGGCGCTGGTTCTGGAGCAGCGCGGCAACGTCGTGCGGTTCGTCGCTGAGCCACACGAGATCGTCACCATCATGGTGACGTGATGAAAGAGCACGTCATCACCACGCCGCGCACCGCGCGGTACTTCACCATCGGCTCGCTCGAAGAGGCGGCACATGTCTGGATCATCTGTCATGGATACGGCCAACTGGCCGCGCGTTTCCTGGAGCGGTTCCGGCTGATTGCGGACGACACACGCTGCATCGTGGCCCCGGAAGGACTCTCGCGTTTCTATTTGACCGAGCATCCGACTGAGCGGCGCGTGGGCGCGAGCTGGATGACCAAGGAAGATCGCCTGCGTGAGATCGACGATTATGTGCGGTTTCTCGATGCCGTCTATGACCAGGTGGCGATCGGAAAGGAAACGGTCACGGCGCTGGGATTCTCGCAGGGGTCGGCCACTGTCTGCCGGTGGGCCGTGCTGGGCGCGGCCCACATCGATCGTCTGATCGTCTGGGGTGGGGAAATTCCACCCGACTTGGACCTCGGCGAGCGGCGCGCTCACGAGCGACTGCGCGACGCCCGTCTCACGCTCGTGTACGGGAGTCGCGATGCCTTCTTCACACCGAAAATCGTTGCCGAGACGGAAGCGCGATTACGCGATCAGGATATCCCCTACGAGCTCGTACCCTTCGATGGTGGACACGAGATCGACGAGGCGACTCTACGGAAGCTGCTTTGACGGATCGAGCACGTCCCGCAGCGCATCTCCCAGCAGCGTGCAGGCGACCACGACCAACACGAGTGCCACTCCCGGCGCTGCGGCGACCCACGGCGCATTGACGAGCACGTCGCGCCCCGACGCGATCATGTTGCCCCACGACGGCGTGGGCGGCTGCACGCCGAGCCCGAAATACGAAAGACCTGCCTCCAGCGTGATGGCGTTGCCGACGCCGAGCGCCGCCGCCACGATCACCGGCGTCATGGCGTTCGGCAGAATGTGACGGGCGAGCACACGCAGCCGGCGCGCGCCGACCGCCCGGGCGCTCTCGACAAACGGCCGGACCGCCAGCGACCGCACCTCTCCATGTACGAGCCGAGCGATCCCCATCCATCCTGTCAGTCCCAGGACGGCAATCACGAGCCCGGTACTCGGCTGCCACAGCGCGGCAAGGAGCAGCAGCAGGACGACACGCGGGATGGCCAGCGCAAAATCCGTGAGACCCAGTAACGAGAGAGCGAGGGGGCCGCGCCAAAATCCGGCGACGGCGCCAATCACCAAGCCGAGGACCACCGACACACACACGGCCAGCACGCCCACCCCCATCGACACGCGCGCGCCGTAGACCAGCCGGGTCCAGACGTCGCGTCCGAACCGATCCGTGCCGAGCGCGTGAAACTCGCCGTGCGCATCGCTCGAGAGCGGCGGAACGAACCTGGTCGCCACGATGTCGCGCTGCGCGTTCGGCGCGGCGTTGGTGACGAGCGGCGCGAATACCGCACAGAGCAGGACGACGAGCAGCACGAGCGCACCGAATGCCGCGCGGCGATCTCTGAGCAGCTGGGTCATCCGAAAGCGTTCCGCACGCGTGGATCGAGCCAAGCCGAGAGGATGTCGGCGAGGAGGTTGCCCGCGACGACCAGGATCGCGCTCACGGTGGTGGCTGCCATCACGACCGGATAGTCGCGCGCCTGGACCGCTTCGACGAGAATGCGTCCCACGCCGGGCCAGGCGAACACCGCTTCGACGAACACCGCACCGGAGAAGAGCACCGGCAGCGACAGTCCGAGCAGCGTGACGACCGGCGTGAGCGCGTTGCGCAGTGCGTGACGGCCGACGACGCGGCGGGGCGTCAAACCCTTGGCGCGCGCGGTGGTGATGAAGGGCTGGCTCAACGTTTCGAGCATCGCGCCGCGCACAAAGCGCGCGGCGCCTCCGATGCCGATCAGCGTCAACGTGGCGAGCGGTAGCGCGAGATGCCGCAGCTGATCGATCAGCCACGCGCTGCCGCGCAGGTAATCGGCATCGAGTCCCGCGGCGCCGAACGCCGGCAGCATCCGGGCCCAATACGTGAACACGAGCACGAGCATCAAGGCGAGCCAGAATCCCGGCACCGCGAACAGCGTGACGCTGATGATCGACAGCGCAGTGTCGGTGCGCGATCTGCTGCGCGCCGCTTGAATCGCGCCGATGATGAGTCCGATCAGATAACTCAGCACGAGGGACAACCCGACGAGCCGGACGGTGGCGGGCCAGGCAGCGCCCAGAATCGCGCGGACGGGCCGTCCTTTGGCGATGCTGGTGCCCCAATCGCCCCGGGCAAAGCGTCCCACCCAGCCCGCGAACTGGGCGGGCAGCGCGCGATCGAGTCCAAGCGCACGGCGCTGCGCGACGACCTGCTCCGGAGTCGCCGTCTGGCCCAACATCAGCTCGACGGGATCACCTGGTGCGACGTGCAACAACAGGAAGGTGAGTGCCACGACGCCGAGCACGACGGCGGCGCCGGCGACCAGACGGGATGCCAGCCTGGCGAGCATCGCCGGGAATCTCGCGCCACCTCCAGTGCGCCGCTAGAATGCGTGCGTGGTGCGCATGTCGTCATCCATTCTCCTCGTCGTCGCGTTGGCAACGGCCGCCTGCGGCGATGAGGCCGCGCGCCGGGGTGGGACGGTCCTGTTCGCGTCCGGTGCCGACCTGCAAAGCATCAATCCGCTGCTCACGATGCATCCGCTCGCGCGGCAGGTGCAGCGCTACGTGCTGCTGACCACGCTGGCCCGCTACGACTCGCTGCTCGTGCCGCGCCCCTACCTCGCGCGCAGTTGGCAGTGGTCGGCTGACCGCCGGACGCTCACGTTCCGGTTGCGGGACGATGTGCGGTGGCATGACGGCGTGCTGACGACGGCCCGCGACGTCGTCTGGACGCTGGACGCCGCGCGCGATCCAGCGACCGGATATCCGCGCTTCGCGGAGCTGCAGACGCTTGCGGCGGTTGCCGCACTCGATGATTCCACCGTCGCACTGCGGTTTACACGGCAGCAGGACGGTTTTCCATTCGTGCTCACCGATCTTGCCATCCTGCCGGCGCATCTGCTCGACAGCGTTCCGCATGCTCGCCTGCGCCAGGCCGCGTGGAATGTCGAGCCCGTCGGCAATGGACCGTTCCGGTTTGTCGTCCATGAGCCCAACCGTCGGTGGGTGTTCGCGAAAAACCCCGATTTTCCGGCCGGCTTGGGCGGGCCGCCGCAGATCGACCGGCTCATTGTTGTCGTGGTCGATGAACCGATGGTCAAATTGTCGGCGCTCGTATCGGGCGAGATCGACTTTGCCGGCGTCAGCCCGCAGCACGTGACCTTCGTGCGACGGCACAACGGCCTCGCGATTCGCGAGTATCCGTTGGTGTTGCCCTATGGATTGCTGTTCAACACGCGACGCCCGCCGTTCAACGACCGTCGGGCGCGGCTGGCGGCCGCGCTGGCGATCGATCGGCGAGAAATTGTCGATGGCTATCTGTTCGGCATCGCGAGCGTCGCCGATGGCCCCGTGCCCCCTGGACTTCCGGGATACGTCGCGACGCCGCGCCTGCCGCTCGCGCCGGACTCGGCGCGCCGGCTCATTGCGGAGCTGGCGCGCGATCCCGCCGTTCCCCTGCGCTTCGAGCTGCTGACGGTCGGCAGCGGCGAAGGAGCGTTGGAGCAGATGCTGCAGGCGCGGCTGAATGCCGTCGGCTTCAAGGTCACGATCCGCCAGCTCGAGAACTCGACATTCCTGAGCCGGGTGTTCGGCGCGCGACACGACTTCACGGCCGCCGTCGCCGGCATCTCCGGAGACCCTGGCCTCGGCTTTCTGCAGATGCTCGATGGTGTGACGGGTGTGTCGATTCCTCGGGACCCCGCGCTGGCGCAACGGGTACTCGCCGAACAGCTCCCCGTTGCATGGCTGTATCACGCCCGCGGGATTCAGGCGATGAACAATCGCGTGCACGGAGTGCGCATGGACATCCGTGGCGAGCTGCCCACGGTCGATTCCTGGCGGGTCACGCCATGAGACGACGCGATGTGCCGACGGAGTTTCACGCCAGCGCGCCGATGCGGCTCGATTTTGCCGGCGGATGGACGGACGTGCCTCCGTTCTCCGCGCGTGAAGGGGGCGTTGTCGTGAACGGCGCCATCGAGCAGCGGGCGCACGTGGACTTGCGGCTCGGTGGGACGCTGTTGCGATTCGTCTCCGAGGAGCTCGGCGAGACGCTGGAATGCGCGAACGCGGGAGGCCTCACCCCGGGTGGCAAGCTGCCGCTGCTCAAGGCGGCGCTGCGCATGCTGCCGGTGCTCGGAGGTTTCACGCTGACGACGCGGTGTGACGCGCCGCCCGGATCGGGACTCGGCAGCTCGGGCGCGCTGGGGGTCGCGCTGGTGGGCGTGCTGAGCCGCGCGCGCCAGGAAACTCGCGCGCAGCCGGAATGTGCGGACCAGGCGTGGCAAATCGAGACGGTCGAAGCGCAGCTCCCGGGAGGAAAACAGGATCAGTATGCGGCGGCGCTGGGTGGGTTCCATCGCTTGAGCTTTCGCGATCCCGACGTGGGAATCGAGCCGCTGACGCTCGATCGGTCATTCGCGGCCGAGCTCGAGCGGCACATCTTACTGTGCTATACGAACAAAAGTCGGGTCTCCGGTGATACGATTTCCCGGGTCATGCACGGATTCGAGCGGGGTGATCGAGCGATCACGGCGGCGCTCCACGGCATCCGCGCCGCGGGAGAAGCGATGGTCGAAGCGCTGCGCCGCGCGGACCTCGCCGGCGTGGCGGCGCTGCTCAGCGAGAACTGGAAGCACCAGCAAGCGCTCGATCCCGGGATGCGCACGCCGGACATGGCGCGGTTGGAGCAGGCGGCGGCCGCCGCCGGCGCGCTGGGCGGAAAGGCCGCGGGTGCGGGGGCGGGCGGCTCGATGTTCTTCATCATGAAGGGTGAGGCGAAGGCCGCGGTGCCTGCGGCGCTGGCCGCCGGCGCGCGGGTGTTGCCGGTCCGGTGGGCAGCTGAAGGAGTACGATCGTGGTAACGGCAGAAGATCTCGCGGCGCGCAGGGAAGTCGTGGCATCCTCCGCCGACTTACGCGCGCTGTTGAGTCATCTGCGGGCGCGCGCGCAACCGCTGGTCGAGCGGATGCCCCACGTGCCCGACCAGAAAGCGCTCCTCTCCACGGACGGCGGGATCTGTCCCGACGACGGTACGACGTTGACGTTCGATCCCTGGAGTCCCGAGGAGCATCGCTGCCCGCGTTGTGGCAAGACTTGGCGCGGCGAGCGCCACGATCGCCACTGGGCCCGCTACCAACATCTGTGGCTCGCCGAGCGAGCCGTGCATCTCGCGACCGTCGCGGCGTTCGGGGATAAGAACGATTGCGCCGCCGCCACACGCGCGCGTGAAATCCTCACGACGTATGCCGAGCGCTACTGGCGCTATCCCAATCGGGACAACCTGCTGGGACCGAGCAGGCTCTTCTTCTCGACCTATCTCGAATCGATCTGGATCGGCAATTATCTCGCGGCGGCGATGATGCTGCGTGCCGCCGACCTGCTGGACGAGACCACCACCAAGGCCGTCAATCAGCTGACCGAAGAAGCCGCCACTCTGATCGGCGACTACGACGAAGGATTCTCGAACCGGCAGACCTGGAACGACGCCGCGCTGGCGGCGGTCGCGGTCTGGTTTGAAGACGAAGAGCTGGCGCGCCGCGCCATCGAAGGCGATACCGGACTCCTCGCGCATCTCGTCCACGGCTTTGGGCGCGACGGCATGTGGTTTGAGGGGGAGAACTACCACCTGTTCGCGTTGCGTGGCTTGTTGATGGGCGCCGCCTGGGCGCGCCTTGCGGGCGTCGATGTGTGGGAGGAAGAGCGTCTGGCACCGCGTATCGAAGCCGCGCTCCGCGCTCCGGCCCTGACGGCGCTTCCCGATTTCACCTTCCCGGCGCGCAAGGACGCGCGCTTTGGCTCGACGCTCGCGCAGCCGGCATTTCTCGAGCTCTGGGAGATCGGGCTGGCGAATATCGCGGCGCGCGCACCCGAGAGTCCCAGTACGGGCGAGCTCGCGGCCTGGTTGAACGCACTATACGCCGTACCGTCGCACGAGTCGGACCCGCTCGAATACTATTTCCACGACGTTGGCGAGCCGCGCACGGGAAACACCGGTCGCCGATCGCTCTCCTGGTGGTCGCTGCTCGAAATCCTCCCTGAGCTTCCCGCCGCCCCAGAGCCGTGGCAGCCCAGAAGCGTGCTGCTCGAGACGCAAGGGTTGGCTGTACTCCGCCGCGGCGATCGCTACGTGAGTCTCGAAACGGGATCGAGCGCTGCCGGGCATGGACACGCCGATCAGCTACAGATCATCATGCACGCGAGCGGCGTCTATTGGCTCCCGGATCCCGGAACCGGGAGCTACGTCGAGCGCGATCTCTTCTGGTATCGCTCCGCCCTGGCGCACAACGCGCCGCGGCTCGACGGCGAGCCGTTGAAGGACGTCCCGCGCTGCGAAGCCTTCGCCGAGAATGGCGACTGGGCATGGGCGCGCGGCCGGGCGGGGAACCTGAGCCGGACGGTGATCGCGGGTCCGATTTACATCGTCGTCGTACTGGAGCTGTCGAGCCGGGAAGATCATGTACTCGAATTGACGTGGCATTTCGCCGGAAGCGGCGGCGTCGAAACGAAAGGACGCTGGGTGGATGCCGAGATCGCCGATGAGTTCGTGACGCGGGCCCAGAAATTCGTCCCTGACGCGCCAGGAGGACCGCTCGTATTGGAGCACACGGCGCACGGCGCGCGGCTCACCACGCACGTCGTCCTCGATGGTGAGCTGCGGCAGGCCGACGGTCCTCCGTTGCCCGGCGACACCGAACGGGCGCCGTTCTATCTCGCCCGGGCGCGCGGTCGCAATGTGCGGATGGTGACCGTGCTCGAGCCCCACGCCGACGGGGAAGCCGCCGTCCGAGCAGTCCGCACCCGCGGCGAGCTCGTGGAAATCGAAACGCGCTCCGGCACGGATCGCCATCGCCCCGGCAACGCGGAATGGACGATTGAATCCGCCGGAGCGGTCCATGTTTTGCGTGGCGCGCGCGACACGCAGCCGCCATTCAGGCCCGTCGTCGAGATCGACGCCCCCACGCCGGTGGCCGCGCCCGCATTCCGCGTCAACGCGCCGCCGCTCGACGGCACGCTCGATGGCTTCGAGATATCCGAGCCCCTCCAGCTGGCGCTCGAGGACCAGTACCGCCGCAGCGAAGACCCATATCCCGGTCCCGACGATCTCTCCGCGATCGGCTATGCAGGATGGGACGAGCGTTGCCTTTATCTCGCGGTGCTTGTGACGAAGCCGGATCTCTGCCTGCGACCACCGGACGCGCCACCGCTGCGCATCGACAACGATCCGGACGACATCCATTCCGACGGCTTGCAGGTCTACATCGCGCCGGCGCATTCCGCGCAAGAAGGCGGCGACCCCGTGGGCTACCTGATCGTGCCGCAACTGGGCGGGCGGGACGTGCGCGTCAGTGTCACCAGCGACACGCGCGCGAACGTCGACGCCGCGGCCGTTCACGGCACCTGGCAACGGACCGAGCATGGCTACAGCGTCACCGTGGCGATTCCGTGGCCCGAGGGCGTGTATCCGCACGCCGGCGCGCGCGTCGGCTTCGACCTGATTGTGAACGAAATGCTTCCCGGCCGGATGCGGCGCACCGGTCAACTCGTGTGGAGCGGCGGCAACGGCTGGGTCTGGTTGCGCGGTGACCGGCAGGATCCGTCACGGTTTGGGGTGTTGGAGCTCGTTGGATGATCACGGTTGTCCTCCACGAGCCCCAGGATCTCGTCAACATCGCGCATGTCGTGCGCGGCATGAAGAATTTTGGTGTTCGCGATCTGCGGCTGGTCAATCCGGGCGAGTACGAATCGTATCGGGTGGAAGGCATCGCCCATCAGACGCAGGACATTCTCGCGCGCGTTCGCACCTTCGCGACCCTGGAGGAGGCGATCGCGGATTGCGTGCACGTGGTCGGCTTTACGGCCCGCGGGCGCACCGCAAAGCGCAATCTGCAGCGCCCGCGTGAGGCGGCCGCCGAAGTGGTGACGATCGCAGACGGCCCGGTCGCACTGTTGTTCGGACGGGAAGATCGCGGCCTCTCCAACGAGGCGCTCGACCGCTGTCATCGCGTCGTGACGATCCCCAGCGATCCGAACTACTCGTCGCTGAACCTCGCACACGCCGTGATCATCATGCTGTATGAGCTGGCGCTGGCGGTTGGAGCGGAAGGGCAGCCGTTCAAAGCGCCCCGCCGTCCGTCCGAGCCCACGCCTACTGACGAGCTGGAGCGGCTGTTTGTCGACGTCTCCCGCGCGTTGCAGGCGATCGAATTCTTCAAGACGCGCAACGCGGATGGCGTCATGCGCACCGTGCGAGAAATCGCGCATCGCGTGCCGCTCGACCTGCGCGAGGTCAAGCTGCTGCGCGCGATCGCCATCGAGGTGACCAAGTACGGTGAACGACTGGCGCGTTCCCGGCTACACGTCGACCGGTAGCAAGCGGCCCGACGCGCTCTTCGGCTCTCCGGAGCGCATGACCCGCGCGTCCGGCTGCCGCGTCTGGGACGAGGACGGACGCGAGTACGTCGACTACGTCATGGCGCTCGGCGCCGTGGCGCTGGGCTACGGGCACCCCGCCGTCAATCGCGCGGCGGAAGCGGCGATCGCCGCCGGAGTGGTCGGTCCCTTGCCGCCCGTTGCGGAGGAGGCGCTTGCCGAGGCGCTCGCGCAGCGCATTCCGTGGATCGAGCGTGTGCGATTTTTGAAGACCGGTGCCGAGGCGGTCGCCGCCGCCGTGCGTCTCGCGCGCGTCGCAACGGGTCGCGATCTCGTCCTCGGGTGCGGCTATCATGGCTGGCTCGACTGGTGTCAGGGCGCAACGGAAGGCGTACCGGCCGCCGTGCGCGGCCTGTTTGCCGAGCTGCCGTTCAACGATGTGGCGGCGGCGCTCGACATGATTCGCGCGCGGCGCGGGGAGCTGGCCGCCGTGGTCGTCGAGCCCGTCGTCGTGACGGAGCCGAGCCGCGAGTGGCTTCAGGTGCTGCGCGTCGAGACCGAGCGGGCGGGCGCGATCCTGATCTTCGACGAGATCAAGACGGGATTTCGCCTCGCGATCGGGGGCGCCGTCGAACACTACGGCCTCCGGCCGGCGCCCGACCTCGTGGTGTTCGGGAAAGCGTTGGCAAACGGTTTTCCGTTGGCTGCCGTCGGTGGCCGCGCCGACCTGATGGCTGGCGCGAGCCGAACGTGGATTTCATCCACGCTGGCGACGGAAGCGGTGGCATTGGCAGCCGCGCGCGCGACGCTCGAGGTCTTCGAACGGCAGGATGTGTGCGGGCACTTGCGGCGCGTCGGGACGCGGCTGCTGCACGGGCTACACGCGCTGCAGCGGAATCACAGCACGAAAGTCGCGGGGGTCGCCGGGATAGCGCAGATGTGCTTTCTGCATTACGCGACCGAGGATCTCTCCCGCCGAATCGCGCTCGAAGCGGCGAAGCGCGGTCTCTTGTTCAAACGAACGGCCTACAACTTCGTGTCGCTCGCGCACGACGAGGCGACGATCGATCGCACGCTCGAGATCCTCGATACCGCGCTGCGGGACGTCTAGCCCGAGATTACTGCCTGGCCGATCACCCAAATCACGATCGCGATGATGATCACGACCGCGGTGTAGCCCATCGCGCGAGTCTTCGGGACCTTCATGAGGATCGGCAGGCCGATGTACAGCAGGACGACGCTATAGAGCGAGAACAGCATGACGACGATGTTGAGCTGCGGGATCAGCGCGAAGATGCTGCCGATCCATGCGGCCGTGCTGGAATACGCGGCGACTTTGAGGGCTTGCACGTCGTTCTTCTGACCTTCGAAGCCCGGTGCCAGCAGGCTGATGATCTTGGAAAGAACGAAGACGCTGAGCAGCGACACGACCAGCACCACGACGCCGCTGACGATCGCGGTCGAAATGGGCACCGGATTCGTGAGACTCGTGAAGGGGACCGGTTTCCCGAACAAAATGATGCCGATCGTGCGCGCGATCGCGCCGAGTGCCGCGAGCGGGAAGACGTATCGCCCCCAGACATCGCCGGGCTTGGTGAATTCCGCGTCGAGCGCTTTCCAGGTGGAACGGGGCTCGAGCAGGATGCCTTTGACACGGCCGACCAGCGTTTCCATGAGACCCCTCCTCAGGACGCCCCCAAGATAGGAATCGGGCTCAGCCGCGCCAGCCTGCGTCTTAGCGTCTTGGCGTCTCAGCGCCTAGCTTTTCACGCATGCTCGTCGATGTGCATGCGCATTTCCTTCATAGCCGGACGCCGCGCGCGGACTGGCGTGAGCGCAACGTGAGCCGGCTCACGGCGGGCGCGAAAATCGGAATCTCGGTGCACGTCGCCTCGATCCTCGGCAGCTGGGGTCTCACGTCGCCCATCTACTTTCCATCGCCGCGTGACGTCACGGCGGGCAACGACGCGCTGCTCGCGCTGCAACGCGAGCATCCCGACACGATTCGCGGCTACGTCTGCGTGAACCCCAACTACACCGCCCATGCGCGCGCCGAAATCGTGCGCTGTCTCGATGCGGGGATGATCGGCATCAAGCTGGCGGCCAGCCGCCGCGCCGATGATCGGCTGCTCGATCCGATCGCGGACCTCGCCCGGGAGCGGCGCGTTCCCGTGTTGCAGCACATCTGGCAGCATCGCCGCCGCGACTGGGCCGGCCAGGAGGCGTCCGATGCCGCTGAGCTGTGCACCCTCGCCGCGCGGCACCCGGAGGTCGTATTCATTCTGGCGCACATCGGCGGTGGCGGCGATTGGCTGCACTCGCTGCATGCGGTGCAAAACGTGCCCAATGTCTATGTGGATCTCTCGGGGAGTGGCGTGGACGGAGGCATGCTCGAGGCATGCCTCGAGAGCGTTGGGGTGAATCGCCTGCTGTGGGGCACCGATCTCACGATGGACACCGGCTGGGCCAAGCTCCGCTATCTCGAGTTGCTGCTCACCAAGGAGGAGCTGGCGCTCGTTCGCTGGAAGAACGCCGCGCGAATTTTTCCGCCGGGCGCATTCCCATCCGATTGATGACACCACGCATCGACGTGAATGCGTTTCTCGGCGCGTACCCCTGGCGCAAGGTGCCGGACACGTCACCAGACGCGTTGAGCAAGGCACTCGATCGCGTCGCGATCGAGACTGCATGGGTAACACACCTGCCTGGTCTATTCTGGCGCGATCCGACCGAGGGGAATGTCTGGTTGTACGAGACCGCACAGAAGACGCGACGGTTTAGGCCGGTCCCCACAGTGCATCCCGGACTCGCGCACTGGGAGAACGTTGTCTCCGAAGCCGCAAGAGCCGGTGCACCGG
>DASZNX010000072.1:0-1679 GCA_035551075.1 Gemmatimonadales bacterium
ACCATAAACGCGGGTTCCACGGTTCAGCTCACCGCGGTCACGAAAGACTCGGCCGGAAATGTCCTGGACGGGCGGCCGGTGACATGGGCGAGCAGCGACCCGAACGTGGCCACGGTGTCCGACAACGGGCTGGTGACCGGCATCCAGCCGGGATCGGCGTCGATCACCGCGACCAGCGAAGGGCACACCGGCAGCGCCGCGATTACCGTCGCCGGCGCAGCGACACACGCCGGGTGGTATGTCTCCTGGGACGGCACGAGCAGCGGCGATGGCAGCGCACAGCTGCCGTGGAACTTGCAGACCGGCCTGACCGGCGGTAACGGCCGCGTGCAACCGGGCGACACGGTGTGGCTGCGCGGAGGGACCTATTCGGGAACCTTCCAGAGCAATCTCAACGGCAGCCCATCGGATTGGATCGTGGTGCGTCAATATCCCGGCGAGCGCGCGACGCTCGACGGCGGCAGCATCCAGAATGACGTGCTGCAGGTCAACGGCTCCTACACGATCTACTGGGGATTCGAGCTCATGGAGTCCGGAACCCAACGCGTCGGACCCGCGGGCACCGGCACGGGACTGCGGGGCGACGGCGTGTACGTCAACCACGCGCATGATGTCAAGCTGATCAACCTGGTCGTGCACGATGTGGGGCATGGCATATATACCGAAGACGCTGCGCACGACATCGAGATTTACGGCTGGGTCATTTACAACGGGGGCTACGAGGACGCGAGCCGCTCGGACGGCCACGGGATCTACATCAAGGGGGATGGGATTGGATGGAAGGTCGCGCGTGACAACGTGATCTTCAATCAGTTTGGCTTCGGCATTCACGGCTATGCCCAGGACAACACGAGCTTAAAGCAGCTCGTGCTCGACGGTAACGCGCTCTTCAACAACGGCACACCGTCGGACTTTCAGAACCCCAACCTGCAGTTGGGGGGCCTCACGATCGCGGACAACGATACGGTGACGAACAACATGACGTATTACTCGCCCGGGGTTGCGTCCTCGGACGGCAACGTCCGCATCGGTTACACCGCGCTGCTCAACGGCACAGCCGTGTTCCGGACCAATTACATCGTCGGCGGCACACTCGCGTTGGACGTCGGCTACTGGAGCGATCTCACCGTACAATCGAACACGATTGTGGCACCGGAAATGGTCCTGAATCAGCACGACGCATCGTCCGCTTCGACGCAACACTGGTCCGGTGACTTGCATTACCGCGACCCCGCGGCAACCGCGTGGCAGCTCGGGGGCACGACGTACACGTTCGCCGACTGGGAGGCCGTATCGGGCGCGGCCGATCAGGCATCCGCGACGCTGCCTACTGTTCCGCAAGTATTCGTGCGGCCAAACCGCTACGAAGCGGGAAGGGGCATGATCGTGATCTACAACTGGACGCTACAGGGTTCGGTGCCGGTGGATCTGTCTGGTGTGGTCACGCCGGGGAATCGATATGAGGTGCGGAACGTTCAGGACCTATTCGGTACGCCCGTCGTGAGCGGCACCTATAGCGGCGGGACCGTCAGCGTGCCGATGGACGGCGTCGCGCCGCCGCAGCCGATTGGTGGCTCGTTCCAGCCGCTCCATAAGACTGGTCCGAATTTCGACGTCTTTATAGTGACGAGCGTGCCCTAACAGGGTGAGACGACGCTAGGGAGCGGCGACGCTAGGGA
>DASZNX010000073.1:0-2185 GCA_035551075.1 Gemmatimonadales bacterium
GAACATGGCAGATCTTCGAGTCAAGTTTGCAGGCATCGAGAGTCCTAATCCATTCTGGTTGGCCTCAGGACCACCAACGAACACGTACGGCCAGGTGGCCAAGGCGTTCGATTCCGGCTGGGGCGGCGCGGTCTGGAAAACGATCGGCGAGCCCATCATCAACGTCTTCTCGCGCTACGGGTCGGTGGACCTGGGACAAAACCGCATGATGGGCTTCAACAATATCGAGCTCATCAGCGACCGTCCGATTGCCGAGAATTTGAAGGAGATCGCGGAGGTCAAGCGGAACTACCCCAAGCATGCCCTGATCGCCTCGCTCATGGTCGAATCGAAGCGTGACGCCTGGCATGAGATCGTGAAGCAGACGGAGGACACGGGCGCCGACGGCATCGAGCTGAACTTCGGGTGTCCCCACGGAATGAGCGAGCGCGGCATGGGGAGTGCGGTCGGCCAGGTTCCCGATTACACGTGCCAGATCGTCGAGTGGGTCAAGGAAGTGGCGACAATCCCCGTGATCGTGAAGCTGACGCCCAATGTCACCGACATCACGTATATCGCGCGCGCGGCGGTCAAGGGCGGCGCCGATGCGCTGTCGCTGATCAACACGATCAATTCGATCGTGGGCGTCGATCTGAAGACGTTCGAACCGCAGCCGTCAGTGGGCGGAAACTCGAGTCACGGCGGCTATTGCGGGCCGGCGGTGAAGCCGATCGCCCTGCACCTCGTGGCGGCGGTTGCCGGCGATCCCAGCGTGGAGATCCCGATTTCCGGGATCGGCGGAATCGCCTCGTGGCGCGATGCAGCGGAGTTCATCGCGCTCGGCGCCGGCACCCTGCAGGTCTGCACGGCGGTCATGCACTATGGTTTCCGCATCGTCGAGGATCTGATCGACGGGCTCTCGAACTGGATGGACGAGCGGGGCCACCGCACCCTTGCCGATATTCGCGGCCGCGCGCTGCCCCGCGTGAAGAAGTGGGAGGAGCTCGACCTCAACTACCATCTGCTCGCGCACATCGATCAAGAAAAATGCATCCGGTGCGAGCTGTGCTGGACGGCATGCGAAGATGGCGCGCACCAGGCCATCCGCCGCCTGCCGCGCGATAACGGAGGACCGGTCGTCGAGATTATTGAAGAGGCATGCGTTGGGTGCAATCTGTGCGCGGCGGTCTGCCCTGTGCAGGACTGCATTACCATGCAGCGGCTTCCCACGGACTATCCGCCTGTGACATGGAAGGAATACGTGGCTGGAAAGGGAAAGCTCGCGCCCCGCTCCGAACACTTTCACACCGCGTCCTGGAGTACGAGCTCCAAGTAGGAAGTCGCAAGAGCAGTTGCGAAGTTGCGCAGACGGCGAAGTGGCTCCAAGACTCAAGCTGCGAGTCTGAAGCCACTGCGCCCACCTCGACAATTTCGCAGAAGTTTTAGTTGACGGTGACCTGCCCACCGGTCATCGCGAACAATGGCAGGTTGGGCTGAGCAGTGCATTGCACCGCCAAACCAATAAACGTGAAACTGATCGCGTCGGGAGCGTCATTGGCTGACTTCCCGAGATCGGCGACGCGCGTGAGCGCGGGCAGTCCACTGAGATCAATGCCGCCGGCGCCGGTGCTGCCCGACCGGATGATTCCTCCAATCCAGGCTTGATTTCCCGCAACGACGAGGCAGTTCACGTCCACGTGCACGCCGCCTTGCCCTTGCCCGAACTGGTCGGACCATTCCCCCGAAACGGAGCCATCGGCCTTTTGAATCGCCACCAGGGAGAAGTTGGCATCGGTGTTCAGGGTGACGTCCTGATCGCTGCCGCCGACTGAGACACGGTGGATCACGGCATTGGTGCCCTGCGCGTTCGCGCTCATGGTGCCGCGGGATGCTGCGGGAGTCGTGGGTTCGGTACACGCGACGGCGAGGGCGACTGGAACGGCCAACCATGCGGTTTTCATGAAGCCTCCGTGTGGAAGGGATGGTGCTGTGAACGGCACCACCATCCTTTCCGCGCACGAAGAGAACAATCACCGATTCGTTTCTGCTACGAGGCTCTGACGCTGTTGTCACAAGGACTGGACGCTATGTGCACGCGATGTAAACGGTTGTCGCAAAGTGAATCTTGAGACGTTTTGAGCCTGGTGCCCAAGCGGCAACAAAAGGTGCCTGCTCGCGGAAATTCGGTGAGGGCCGGACCCGTCGA
>DASZNX010000074.1:0-2170 GCA_035551075.1 Gemmatimonadales bacterium
CCACGTTCGGGTCGTCGCTCGCCCATGTCACCGGCCGCCCGTCCAGGACATTTCCGGCCGAGTCTTTCGTGACCGCGGTGAGCTGAACCGTGGAACCCGCGTTTATGGTGCTCGCCGATGGCGTGACCGTCACGTTGGCGACGGGCACTACCGTCACCGTGATCGCCGAGGTGCCGCTCTGCCCCTCACTGGTAGCGGTAATGGTCGCGGTCCCTACAGCCATGGCCGTCACTCGACCACTCAGCGACACCGACGCCACCAGGGGCGCATTGCTGGTCCAAATGACTATCCGCCCACTGAGCGTGTCACCCGCAGAGTCTTTCATCGTGGCCGTGAGCTGCACACTGGTGCCAATCCGCAGCAGCGCGGAGCTTGGCGTTACGGTCACGGAGGCGACCGGCACTGGAAGCACCGTAATGTCCGCCGTGCTGCTCACGCCATCGATGGTCGCCGTGATCGTTGCCCGACCGGCCGACATGGCAGTGACCAGACCCGGCGGGGAGGCCGGCGCGTTCGCGCTCGAACCCGACGGCGAGGAGACTGTTGCGATGTTCGGTGCGCTGCTGGACCACGTGACTTGGCGGCCCGTCAGGACACTGCCCGCCGAATCCATTGCCGCCGCGACGAACTGAACCGTCTTGCCGACGTGGATTAGAGCGGATGAAGGCGTGAGCGTGACGGTCGCGACGGGCACCAGGGTGACAGCAATCTTCGCGTTTCCTGTGATGCCTTCACTTGTTGCGCTGATCGTCGCGGAACCGGGCGCGATCGCTTCCACCATGCCCGTCGCCGAGACCGTCGCCACGCCCGTTGCATTGCTCGACCACGTCACGGTCCGCCCCGTCAGGATCCCGCCGTGTGCGTCCTTGGTGATGACCGTCAGCTGGAGTGTTTTTCCGACGTAGACTACAGCGCTGTCGGGTGTGATCGCCACCCGAGCCACTGGCGGTGGCCGAATCGTGATGAACGCGGTGTCGGCGAGTGTGCGGCGCGAGGCGATGACGAGGAAATTGCCGGGAACGGAGTCGGCCGTATACAGACCGTCGGCCGTGATGGTACCGCCGGTCGCCGTGTAGGTCGGCGTCATCGGAATGGTATCCCGATTGGGTCGCACACCGCTCGTGGTGAACTGCTGCGTTCCTCCAGGGAGCAATGTGTCCACGGGCGGTGTGAGGATGAGTTGTACGAATCTGCGTTTACGAACGTGCGCCAGACCGCGCACGCCGTTCCCACCGGGGCTCCGCAATGCAGCAGTGATCGTCACGTCGTCTTCGGATGAATCGGCCGTGAAGAGCGCGTCCGGCGTGATCGAGCCGGCTGATGCGCTCCAGTCGAGATCGAGCGCGATACTGTCGCCGGCGGCCGTACGTCCGAATGCGCTGAATTGCCATGCGGCGAGCGGATCGACGGTGACGGTGTCCGGAAGCACGAGGATACTCGCGACTTGCGTCTCTGGTCCCGTTCCGCTGTGATGAGGATCTGAATTACACGCCGCCGCGAGCGCGGCGGCAAGCACCAGGATCTTCCGCGACATCGGAGCCTCCCGACGGCCGCGAACGAGATCGGGCCGCCAACGGTCACGTGAGGTCGACGCTGGCGGCCCGGCGGGCGTGGCAGGCGTGACAAAGTCACGCCACGGTAGCCCCGTAGCTCTGCGTCACCGCCTTTCGACGGGTTTGCTCTGAGCAGCGATGGTCATTTCGGTTCGTCGGTTGGCAGTCTCGGCGTGAAACGACACCGTCGTCGTTCGAGGGGTTAGCTCAGAGACAGCGCAACATATTTTTCTGTCTTGCGACGCGCTGCCAATCGCAAGAACCGTTCCCGTTTGCTCTAAGTGTTATGCGGGCCTTTGGTGTTGAGATCTCCGCGTGTGTTCGTCGGCTGTGGGGCGAGCGCGGAGCGAGCGACTCTCACCAATTCGGTGCGTGGTGCGTGGTGCGTAGTGCGTGGTGCGTGGCAAGACAGCAAAAGCGACGCTAGGCAAAGGCGACGCTAGGACAAGACGACGCTAGGTTAAGGCGAGGCAGCCAGCATGCAGCTTATAGCGTCGCCTCTCCCTAGCGTCGCCTCTCCCTAGCGTCGCCTCTCCCTAGCGTCGCCTCATCCTAGCGTCGCCTTTACTCTCAGGGCGCGCTTTTCACTATAAAGACGTCGAAATTCGGGCCCGTCT
>DASZNX010000075.1:0-2376 GCA_035551075.1 Gemmatimonadales bacterium
GTTCGCCGGTTTCTACTGGATCTCGTGGGTGCAGTTCGGACGGTCTGCCGTCTCGGCGCTCATCGCGACGTTGCTCGTGGCAGCCCTGTTTGAGGTCGCCGAGGGCATGACGGCAGCGGTGGTGGCAACGAAGGCGTTGGCTGGGGCGAGGGTGGTGGCTGGGTCGAAGGCGTTCGCGGCGATGCGAGGACACTGCCGAGTGCGGGATCTCGTGCCCGACGCCGCGGGAGCTTTGGGGGCGGCGTTGCTGCTTTCCGTGTGGGCCCGTCTGACCCGGAAACCTGCCTATGTCAGACTCGGCAAGCCTCGTTCGGCCGCGGCTCCGCGCCGGACGCCCGCTCCTGCGCCATCGCCTCTGTCCGGTCTACCTACCTTGCCGCGGGCTGCCGTTCCTGCTCCCGGTGTTCCGCCTGCGCCCGTTCCCGCGCGGGGGATCGTTCCGCCGCCTGCGGACTTTTCACCGGGCCCTGCGGATACCGCGCCGACGCAGGAGGTCGCGGTGAAGAAGGCCGCTGCTGCGCGCGCGGTAGTCGTGCAGCGTCTCCGGGCGATCCTGGCGCGCGTTCGGCCAACGTTACAGCGGATCTGGTCGGTCATCCTGAGACGTCGCCGCGCGATTGGCGTGGCCCTCGTTGTCCTGATGCTCGTCGGCGCTGGGACCTTCGTGTTCCTGGGCTTCGGGCCGTCGACCGCGGTCACCGAGCAACCACAAGCGCCGCCGCCACCGCCTGAACCCCCGCCCCCTCCGCCTCGACCCCTGCAGTCCGAGGTGGAAGGGTACTACGAGCCGAACTACAAGTTCACCGTCTCGGATAGACGCTTCATCAGGGTGACGCTGCAGCCGGAACCCTTTCTCACATTCGCGCGGTTCGGGGCAAAGCAGGATGTGCGATGCACAGATGCGCGAATTGGTCCCGCTGCGGTATTTCTGCGTTGCCCACTCGAAACGGCCGGCATCGTCGTCACGATCGATGGCCGGTTCCCCGCACGGTACGTCACGAGTCGGCTCGACATGCCGGTTTTGAGCGCCGTGATCACAGTTTCGAACGTGCGTGGCGAGGTGGTCTACAGCGCCCGCGACTCGTTCTACTGGCACGTTCCCGACCCTCAGCCTTAACGCCAGGTCCTTCGCGCCGCGCGCTGCCGCGCGCGTCCGGCCGGAGCGGCGGCGTCTTGACACAGTGCCAAATGGCGTATAGATATGCGCCATATGGCACGCTCCAGAGCGGCGGTGTCCCCTGCCCCGGTCGGGTCTTTCCCTGAAATCGAATCGTATCTGCATGCCGTCCGGCGGTCACGAGGTCCGAACGCGCACGTCGCGCTGCTGGGCCTTCGGTCCTTCGATACGACAGCGCTTCACAAGAAAGTGGAGCAAGGGTTCGCCTTTAGCGCGCTGCTCAAGATCCTTCGTCTCATGGCCCTGCCGATGCAGGCGCTTGCGGATCTCCTGTCCATTCCGCCGCGCACACTGCAGCGTCGCAAGGCCTCCGGCCGTTTGGAGCCCGATGAGTCCGATCGGCTCCTGAGGCTCTCGCGGGTTTACGGAAAGGCCATCGAGCTCTTCGAGGGCAACAATCAGGCGGCATTAGACTGGCTGCAGTCCCCGCTTACCGCTTTGGGAGGTGTCAGTCCGCTCTCCATGACCAAGACGGAGCCTGGCGCTCACGAAGTGGAGCGACTCATCAATCGGCTCGAGTACGGCGTCTTCTCCTAAGTGCTTACTGTTTGGCGCATCGTAAAGGCCAAACATGCAGCGTCCGCATTCGATGGTGAGGGTGCGCGACGGAGTGGAGGGCGTTGGACCAGTGCCGGACGTCGCGCGGTGTATACGTCGGGGACGATTGCGCTGGCCACCTTGGAAATGCTGGCTCACCTCGATTCCACCACGGCCTTGGCGGCCTATCGATTAATCGAGGTGACTTTTCCTGACTCGCTCGTGAGCGCCGTCCGGTTGACCGACCTGCCAACAAACTGGCGCGAATATCCCGCCCCGCTTGAACTGCGTGTCATTGGCGACAAGTGGTTGGACTCGGAACAATCCGCAGTTTTAAAGGTCCCGAGTGCTTTGGTGCCGGTCGAATACAATTACGTGATCAACCCGCAGCATCACGACTTCCCACTCATCACCAGGGGAAATCCCGTTACTTTCCCGGTCGATCCTCGACTACTCTGAGCCGCGTACGATTCGCGATGGGGCCTCTCAGCCTATGACCACGATCAGGTTTCGCGTTTCTGCCGCCGCCGTGCTCCTCGTGCCCACGCTCCTCACAGCCCAACGTCCGATACTCGCCGCCGCGGCCAAGCAATACGTCGCGGTCGATACGCCAGTGGTGGCGCTCACGCACGCGCGTGTCATCGATGGCACCGGCGCCGCTC
>DASZNX010000076.1:0-5717 GCA_035551075.1 Gemmatimonadales bacterium
AGCGGCGCGAGCGCAAAGACGATGGGCGCGTCGAACGTGATCACGGGACACGGACCGCGAATGTGCCGGCGACCACGACCTCGAGCGCGAGCGCGAGCAGGCCAAAACTCAGCGGCCAACGGTACGCCTCTTCGTATTGGCGAAACACGAGATGCTGCACCGGTGTTTTTTCCAGCCGGTTGATCTCGCCGAAGATGTTCGAGAGTGATGCGGCGTCAGTCGCGCGGAAGTAGCGGCCGCCGGTAGTTTGCGCGACTTCTCCCAGCAGCTCCTCATCGATTTTTACGGGCATCGTTTCGTAGCGGAGTCCGAGCGGCCCCTGCCCCGTCGGGACGGGCGCTTCGCCCTGCGTGCCGACGCCGATCGTGTAAATCCGGATGCCGAACGTCGCCGCCGCCTGCGCGGCGGTGCGCGGATCGACGATCCCCTTGTTGTTCTCGCCGTCGGTCAGCAGCACGACGACTTTGCTTTTTCCCGGGGCGCGGCGCAGCCGGTTCGCGCTCGTCGCGATCGCCGTTCCGATGGCCGTGCCGTCCTCCAGAATGCCTACGCGCAGCTGCCGAATCGCTTCCTCGAGCACCTGGTAATCGGTCGTGATCGGCACCTGCGTCAGCGCTTCACCGGCAAAGGCAACGAGCCCGATGCGATCCGACGTGCGGGCGCGCACGAATTCGGTGGCCGTACGCCGGGCGACGTCGAGCCGGTTCGATGGCGAGAAATCCTCGGCCAGCATGCTGCTCGAGATGTCGACCGCCAGCACGATGGAAATGCCTTCGCTATGCAGCTCCGCGCGCGCGGAGCCGAGGCGCGGTCCGGCGGCCGCGACGATCCAGGCGGCCAGGCAAATCGAACGGAGCGACAGCGGCAAGCGGGCGATCCAGAGGCGCTCGCTGGGCCCCATGGCCGGACGCACGTCGCTCATCGGCGCGCCCGTCATGCGAGTGAGGCGCCGCGCGCGCCACCACCACCAGAGCGGCAGCGCCGCCAGCAGCAGCAGGAGCCAGGGCCGGGCGAACGTCATGACGCCTTCTTCGCTCCGTTCGTACCGCCATTCCCCAACTCGCGCGCCAGCGCGCGAGCACGTGCGGCCAGTGGCCCGACATCCACCCCGTGCGCGGTGGCGAAGGCAACCTGATCGAGCGCCATGAGCAGCTCGCGCAAGTCACGCAACGGCGCATCAGGACGTGCACGCTCCACCACCTGCAGACACTCCGTTGTACTCAGCGCCTCATGCGCTTCCGGGATCGAGCGCGCCAGCGCCCGGCGTAGCCGATGCGCCGCGCGCGCCGCAACTGCCTTGGGCTCGCCCGCCGACAACCAGCGCGCGTCGGGCACCTCCCCCTCGACTGCCAGTGCCGGCGACTCCGGCACCGCGCGCGGGTCTCTCCGCCGCCAGGCAATCAGCGCGAGCAATACCGTCGCGGCAAGCACTCCCGCGATGATGGCGGGAATCGGAGTCAGCCGCTCGGCGCGCAATGGGCCGAGTGATGGTTGCGGCGCGGGCGCCTTCACCGTGTCAGGGATGACGCTCGCGACGCGGAACGTCGCGTTCCCTCCCAGCACCGAATCCGCGCTCCCCTCCGGTCCGAGCCGCCAGACGGGCGGCATCTCCAGTGTAATCGAGCCCGGCGTCCAGGCGACGACCGCATAGCGCACGACCCAATTTCCGGGCGTTGGAGTCGCCAGCACGACCGGATCGCCGAGGGGCTCGGCGTCGGATGTGGGTGCCAGCCTGCCGGCGCGCAGTCGCCAGCCCGGTGGCGCCGCGATCGCGCGCTCGAGCCTGATCGTATCACCGACGGTCGGCTGGTAGGGGACGGCGGTCCAGCCCGGTGTTTGCGCAAGCAGTAGCAGCAGCGGGATCATCGGCTCAGCCGGCGGGCTCGTTCGGCGAAGGCACGGCGCAGCGGCACGCCGTACGGTACGGTCGTTTGCAATGCCACACGATCGACTCCGGCCTGGATCAGCTTGCGGCTGCGCTCCTGCTGCATGCGCTCGGCGGCGACGCGAATGCGGGTCCGCGTGGGCCCATGACTGGTGTCCACCAGAATCCGCTGGCTGGTTTCCGCATCCTCGAGCTCCACCCAGCCGGCGTCGGGCAGATCGTATTCGCGCGGGTCATCGATCGTGATCGCGACCACCTCGTGCCGCGCGGCGAGCTGGCCCAGCGGCTCTTCCCACGCCTCCGCGCGAAAATCGGACAGCACGACGACGATCGCGCGATGCCGCAGGAGCTTGGTCGCATAGCGGAGCGCGCCGGCAAGGTTCGTCCCGCGCCCGCGCGGCGCGAAGGCAACGAGATCGCGGATCACCCGCAGCGCGTGGGCGCGTCCTTTGGCCGGTGGCACGACGTACTCGGGGGCATCGGCGAACAGCAACGCGCCGACGCGGTCGTTGTGCCGCGCGGCCGCAAGGGCCAGCACGGCGGCCACCTCTACCGCGAGACCCGCCTTGCTGTAGGGCCGGCCGAAATGGAGCGACCCCGATTGATCGACGATGAGGAGCAACGTGAGCTCGCGCTCCTCCATGAACGTCTTGACGAACGGATGGCCCATGCGCGCCGAGACGTTCCAATCGATGGCGCGAAAATCGTCACCCTGCTGATAAGCGCGCACCTCGGCGAACTCGATCCCCTGGCCGCGGAAGACCGAGCGATACTCGCCGGTGAAGAGTGTGTTCACGAGATTGCGCGCGCGCAGCTCGATGCCCTTCACCTGCTTGAGCACGTCGCGCGACACGGTCCGCCGGCGCGCGTGCACCGGAGACCGAGCAGACTTCCGGCGCTCTGGTCCCTCGTACGTCACGGCACGCCCACGGCCTCCAGGATGCGCCCGATCACCTGATCGGCGTCGACGTCCTCCGCCTCCGCCTCGAACGTCAGCAGCACGCGATGGCGCAGCACGTCGTAGGCCATGGCCTTGACGTCTTCGGGCACCACGAAGGCGCGGCCCCGCAGATAGGCATGCGCGCGCGCGGCCTGCGCGAGATAAATAGAGGCGCGCGGCGAGGCACCGAACGCGATGAGCGGCTTCAACTCCGGGAGGCCGACCGATTGCGGCTCGCGCGTCGCGCGCACCGCGTCGACGATGTAGTCCACCACTTTCTGATCCATGAACAGCTCGGCGATGGCGCTGCGCGCGGCGAGGATGTCCTCGGCTTCCGCGATCCGCGCGATCTCGATCGGCCGCCCGCCCGCCATGCGGCCCACGATCTCCTTTTCGGCATCCCGCGAGGGGTACCCCACGCGCACCTTGAGCATGAACCGGTCGAGCTGAGCCTCCGGCAACGGATACGTCCCCTCGTGCTCGATCGGGTTCTGCGTGGCGAGGACCAGGAATGGTTCGCCGAGGAAAAACGTCTCGCCGCCGATCGTCACCTGTTTCTCTTGCATGGCCTCGAGCAGGGCGGACTGGACTTTGGCCGGCGCGCGGTTGATTTCGTCGGCCAGCACGAGGTTCGCGAAGAGCGGTCCCTTCTTGGGATAGAACTCCTGTGAGCGCTGATCGAACACCATCGTGCCGATGACGTCGGCGGGCAGCAGATCGGGCGTGAACTGGATGCGGGAGAAACTGATCCGCAGGCACTCGGCCACCGTCCGCACCGCGAGCGTCTTGGCGAGACCGGGAACCCCCTCGAGCAGGATGTGACCGCCGGTGAGCAGGCCGATCAACAACCGCTCGACCATGACCTCCTGTCCGACGACGCGCTTCGCGACTTCACGCGTGATGGTCTGCGTGAGGACCGCGTCGCTGCTCTTGACCGCGCGTGTCGTCATTGCAGCGACGCCTCAGCGGCCCGTTTTACCGTCGGCTCCTTGTCGCGTGCGTAGAGTTCGAGCAATGCCTTAGCCTCCGTTCTGTCGAGACGCGCGAGGCCTTCGATCGCCGCCGCGCGCACGAATGGCGTGCGCCGCGGCTTACCGCCCGGCTCCGCGTAATGCGCGAGCACGTCGAGCGCTTCCTTCGCGCCGAGCTGTCCAATCGCTTTCAGCAACGCAGCCAATACCCCTTCATCTTTCTCCTGCTCCAGCCGCCGCACCAGCACGGTCGTGGCGCCCTGATCGCCCGCTGCCGCAATCGCCCGCGCCGCCGCCATGCGGACCACCACCGATTCATCCTTGAGCGCGGGCATCGCCGGCCGCCCGATATCGCGCCCGCCGAGCTCGGCGAGCGCGAGCAATGCCGCTTCCCGCACGCGCTCGTCCTTATGATGCGTGAGCTCGATCAACTGCGGCGCCACATCCGGACTGCCGCTCAGACCGAGAAACTCCGCCGCCGCGGCCACCACTTCCGGTACCTTACTCTGCACCTCGGCCTGCAAAATTTCCGTGGTGCGCTCGCCGGCAGCCCGCATCGCCGCGCGATATGCTTCCCGCAGCTCCGGTGCGACTTGCAGGTAGGCATCGACCACGAGGCCCGCCGATACGGCACCCAACGCGCCGACCGCGTGAATGAGATGCGCGCGCTCCGCCGGCGGCACCCGCGGCTCACCAAGGCGTGTCACCATACGCTCCACAATAGTCTCTGCGGCAAGCGCCCCCGCCACCTCACCAATCTCTTCCTGAGTGGCTGGATCCTGAATCTTCCCGAGACAGCGATCCAGGCCGGCGACCACCTCCGCGATGGGACCGATGTCACGGAGGTCCAGGAGATCGCGCGTGAGTCGTCGGAGCTGGCCGATGATAGCATGCTGCTCCTCCGGCGTCTGTGCGTCATGCAACGCTGCGACCGCTCGCCGCGCCTCGACGTCCGGCGGTAGCACATTGGGACGAAAGACCGCGCTGGAGCGGGCCGGCGTCATCGATTCCGTGGGCAACTGAAAGGGCGGCGGCTGGAATACGGGCTGTGCACTGCCCCCCCCGCCCCCCCCGCCCCCACCAGGCGCGGCGGGCGAGGAGGGGGAGGGGGGCGGTATTGGCGGAGGTACTTCACCCAGCACGCGCGCGGCGGAGAGCCGCTGGCTCGCCCTGCGGCCGAGCAAGACGGTGATCCGGCCAAGGGCAGCGTCGTCTGGCTGAAGGTTGCCGACCGCTACGCCAAACAGCGCGAGCCAATGCTCCGGCGTCACGCCGGGATTGATCTGCAGCGCGCGCACGCCGCGCGCGAACAACAAGCCCGCCAGCTCGCCGACCTGCGTGTTGCGGGGCAAGAGATGCTGGCCGTGCCACACCAATCCGGTGGCGCCAATCTTCCACTCCACCGTGCCAAGCGCCGCGAGTGCCGGCAGCGCAGCGGTAACCTGACGCATCGATTCGATCACGGCCGGATGCGATGGTGGATACAACCGGGTGAGCCGGAACGTCGTTCCGATCGCCCCCAGGGCGCGATCCACTGCTCCCGTGTCGATCGTCATACTCAACGCTTGATTCGCGCTCCTTTTTCTTCGACCGTGAATACCCACGTCGCAAACCGCGAGGGCTCGATCGCGTCATCGGGCTCGATGGCGTTCCAGTCGACATCACTCCCCGAGCTCTGCGGGCCGGTCGCCCGCATGCCGGCATCGCGCACCATGGCGCCGGCGCGATTGATCCAGACGCCGAAGTGATCGGGGCGGAGATCCACCCAGCCCCGCGGCGCCACACTCAGCGGATCGCCGTTTCCGTCCGGAGGCACGACAATCGTGCTGCCGCGATAGATATGTTTTCCATCGGGCGCCACGATGGGCAGCCCGACCGAAATAATGTGCTGCCGGAGCGCCGCATCGTCCTGCAGCAGGCG
>DASZNX010000077.1:0-10441 GCA_035551075.1 Gemmatimonadales bacterium
GACGGGGGCATCCTGATGAGCGCCTGGACAGGTGTTGCCCCGACGTTCTCCCAAGCCTTAGGCCAACATCGCTCGGCCTCGGGTCTCGGGTCGGCGCTGGTGAGTCCGACGATCGCGGATCCCGGTGCGATTACCGTCAACCCGGGCGCGCTCGCATGGGGCATGACACTGGGAAGTCCGCCGGCCGGCGTCGACGGGCCTACCGGGTGGACTCAGATTGAACAAGCGAGCGACCAACTGATGAAAAATGATGGGGAGTACGACGCGGAGTTCACGGTATCGTCGGCCGGCGGGACCGCAGATCCGCAGTGGAGCTGGTTTTTCCCGGCCACGGGTACGTGGTTGGCCTCCGTGCTCGCGCTGAACGCCGCCTCGACGACGGGCAACCTGACCGTGACGACGACCACGTCGGGTGACAATGTTCCGACGACCGGTTACACCGTGAGCGTCGACGGCTCGGCGGGCCAATCGATTGCCGTGAGCGGCAGTGTGACGTTCACTGACCTGTCGCCCGGCACCCACACCGTTACGTTGTCAGGCGTACCAACGAACTGCCAGGTCGCCGAGACCAACCCGGCGAGCGTCACGATCGTCGCAGGTGAAACTGCGACGGTGACGTTCACAATCACGTGCACCGCCCCTCCGCCACCTCCGCCACCTCCACCTCCGCCCGGTGATTTCGTAACCGGGGGTGGCAAGCTCGGGAGCGGCCGGGAGTTTGCGACGTTTGGTCTGCACGCGAGCTCCAGCGACGGCAACTTCGAGTGGGTGCAACATTGTCCCAACGGATCCAGTACGTCGCCTGCCTGTGCTCAGGGCGGCTTCAAATTCCACGGTACGGTGACACCCGGCACGTATGCGCAGACGGCGCGCGGCCCGAACTGCCGCACGTGGTCTGGAACCGGAAGCTCCAAAGAGACTGGTGCCCAGAGCTTCACCGTTCGGCAGGCGTGTGATGGCGGCGAGCCAGGTCGTGGCAACGACTATATCGAAGTCAGTATCGATGGTTATCAGAATTCCGGGTATCTGACCGGAGGCAACATCCAGTTGCATAGGAGTAAGTCGTGAGAAGCGTGATCGCCATACTCTCACTCAGCGCGCTACTGGCAATTCCGCGCGGTCCCCTGGCGGGACAAAGCGTCGGGGCTCAAGCGGTCGCCGCCTCCGTCAGAACGTTGGCCGGCTCACAATCCTTTGCCGCCGTGTCCCTCCCGCAATCAGGTGGAATGGAGAATGTGGATGCGGACAACGCTTCCGTGGCCAATACACTCGGCGCGGGAGGGTTGACGTCGATTACGAGTGGGCAGGTGGATGATGCGCTCGTCAGCGCGACCGCATCGGCGGAAGCAGCCGATGTGAACATTCTCAATGGACTTATCGCCGCGAAGAGCGTCGTCGCATTCGCGTCGAGTTATGCCAACGGGACAGCGGCTTCCAGCGAATCGAACGGATCAACCGTCATCAGTCTGGTGGTGGGGGGCGTGTCCTACGCCGACGGCGCCCCGGCGCCGAACACGCGCGTCGATCTTCCCGGCGTTGGGTACGTCATCCTCAATGAACAGATCTCGAGCGGCGACGGCGTGCATTCGACCGGTCTCACCGTCAATATGATTCATGTCTACCTGGTGGATTCGGTCACCGGCGCAGCGAACGGCGAGATCGTGGTAGGCGCGGCGACCAGCTCCGCAACGCGATAGGCAGGAGCCTACGTCGGCGCGCGGCCTACGCCGCCACCCCCAGCTCTCGCGCAACGCGATAAGCAAGGCTATCAAGCCCAGTAGTCCGACGCCACCGAAGGCAAGAGTAAGGACCTACTTTCCCCCAGTCACGAAGGCCGGGCACCACGCCGCTCTGGTTGCCACGCGGGCGGACCGGCGATTTTCTCGGTACCTTGAAGCGCGTGACCCGCCCGCATCGCTGGAGCATCACGGGGCTCGTCGTCATTGCCTTCGCCTGCGGCGGCGATCCCTACGAACGCTATGCCGCCTCGATCCAGGACGACATCGTCGCCGCGCGGGCGGACGCATTCCAGATGACGTCCCGCATCCAGCGCACCGTCGTTCACAACCAGATTCCGGCTGACAGCTTCCCCGTCGTCGCCCAGGCCGTATCGCGGGCCGCCCGCACCGTGCGGGATCGCGCGACCCACTTCGCGCGGGTGACGCCGCCGCCCGACCTCGCCCCGTATCACCAGGCAATGAGCGAAGCATTGACGCAGATGGCCGTCGCCCTGGATTCCCTGGCGACCGTGTTTGACGAGTGCGCCCGCCCCGGCGGCACGCCGTGCCAGGAGCACCTCGACCGCGTGTCGCGGCAATTCGAATTCGTCGGCGAGGACGTGAGCAACGGCAAAACCGTCCTCCAGCGCATGTTGCTCCGCCACGGAGTCATGCTACGATGAAGCGAGCACTTGGCTACACCGGCATCACTTTGGCGCTCGGCATCGGATGCTCGAAGTCCGAGCGGCCCATCGAGTCCGGCCGCTCTTACACGAGCGTCACCTACACCGACACGACACGCGAGACGTTCGCCCGCACCGACCGCGCGATCACCGGCGTGGTCATCGCGGGCGGCGACTCGGTCCGCTTTCGCATCCACACCGCGCCGGACGATCTCGTATCGATGGTCGACTTCACGCTCCACCCCGCGTCGAGTCGCGACGATAAACCGCATACGCGCCGCATCGGCATGCCCCAGAACACGCTGCCGATCATGGGAACGTCGGTGGCGTTTCTCGAGCAGCTGCTGCGCCGCGCCCGCGCAATCGGCGGCGACAGCGTCAGCATCCCCATCATGATGGTCGGCGCCCAGGCCTCGCTCGACGTCTTTACCGTGATTCGCAACGGGCCCGATTCCCTGGTGCTCGTGGGTCCTGACGGCAACTGGACCAACGCCATCCACCTCGCGCTCGACTCGGCAGGCCGCGTGCGGGGCGGCACGATTCCCTTGTCGGGCACCCGGATCACGGCTATCACACCTTGAGAATTGTTTAGAGGAGTCCCTCGCCGCCGTCTCATCTCACGGCTCGAACGCCTCCCAAGCCTTCCGTACCCGCTCCATCAGGCGCTCGAACCGCGGCTCATCGCGCAGATTGACAAGAAATGGCTCGTGCTCCGTCAGCCAGGGCGCGTTGATGAAGCCGCCGGTGACAGCGGACTCGAGGAAATCGATCGCCGCTTCACGCTCATTCACCAGCGCAAAGCAGGCGGCGGCCCACCACGCGAAGATCTCATCCCACTTCGCCGCCGCCTGGAGCTCGGGCGTCATGATGCGCAGCAGCTCGTCGCGCTCACCGCGGAGCGCAGCGGCCATCGCCGGCGCCAATCGTTCCCATGCCATGGGCGATGAGTCGCGGGACACGGCGTCGAGCAGCGCCAGGCCCTCATCCCGTCGGCCGTTCGCCGCCAGCAGCAGCGCGTGCATCATCCGCGGCGTCGGGTTCGCTGGATCGATCGCAAACGCGCGCTCGGTCCAGGCGAGCGCCTCGGCATAGTTGCCGTCGAACATCGCGGCCATCCCGTAGACGATGAGGTTGACGGACGTCAGTGGATCGACCTTTTGCAGGCGATCCATGAGCGCGCGCGCCAGGTCGATTCGTCCGGCCGCACCGTAGTGATAGCCGAGCCAAAGGAGTGCTTCGGGATCGTTGGGATCGAGCACCAGCGCCTGCTTGTAATCGCGCGCCGCGCCGTTCGGGTCGGCACGGTTGTGCCGGATCGCGCCGCGGAGGCCGTACGCTTTCGAAGATTCCGGGTTCAGGGCGAACGCCTTCGCCGCGCAGGCCTCCGCCTTCCTTAAGTATTCGTCGTATTCGGGCACGGGGACGATGCCCACGTTGACGTGCTGCCAGTAGATGAGTCCCTCGGCGATGCAGAGCAGCTCGTTGTCGCCTCTTCCGACGATGTCCTGCGCGCGCCGCACGAGCTGCAGGGCGTGGTCGAGCGCCTGCCGGTTGAAGCTCCAGATCTCCTGCCGCGCCAGCAGGTAGTACTCGTACGCCCGCACATCCCCAATGGGCCGCTCGGCCAGCCGCCGATCCTCGGTCGGCGTGAGTCTCAGCCGCAACGCGTCCGCTATCTGGCGTGAGATCCGCTCCTGGATCGCGAAGATGTCTTCCAACGTGCCGCTGAACTTGTCCGCCCAGAGCGGCACGTCGGCACCGACGGCGCCAGCCGTCCCCGGCCCGGTGTCCACGAGCTGCGCCGTGAGCCGCAGGCTCGCGCCCGCGCGCCGGATGCTGCCGGTCAACACATAGCGCGCGCCGAGCTCACGCGCGATGGTGCGCAGGTCCTTGTCGCTTCCCTTCAGACGCATGGCCGATTGGCGCGAGATGACGCGCAGCGTCTTGATCATCGAGAGGTCGGTGATCACCTCGTCGGTCAGCCCATCGGCGAAATGGTCGCTCTCTTCCTCCGCGCCCACGCTCGCGAACGGCAGCACCGCGATCGTCGGCACTTCCGTTCTCGAGAGCACCGCACCTGAGCCACGCAGGTCGGTGGAGGCGAGGTTGTCGAGCACTGCAATGACGTCATGCGCGCCCCCTGCCGGTCGATCGGCGGGATCCTTCTCGAGACACCGCGCGATGAGGGTGCAGAGCGGTGCGGGGACGTCCGCGCGCTTCGTCGCGATCGGCGGAGCCGGGTCGATGATCTGGGCGCGAATCAGCGAGAGACCTGACCGGCCCGCGAAGAGCGGCTCCCCCGCGAGCATCTCGTAGGCGACACAGCCGAGCGCGTAGAGATCGACTCGGGTGTCGAGCCCTGTATCCGCAGCGGCTTGCTCGGGCGCCATGTACTGCGGCGTGCCGATCGCGACGCCAACGTCGGTCATCTGCGCACCATCCGTCGCCACCCGCGACGCCGACAACGCCTTGGCGATGCCGAAGTCCGAGACGGCGGCCGTGTCGCCGGTGAGCAGGATGTTGTCCGGTTTGATGTCGCGGTGCACAACTCCTTTGGCATGCGCGAACTCCAACGCGCGCGCGACGTCTCTAAGAATGCTGACCGCGGCGGCGAGGGGCATCGCGCCCGTGCGCATGAGTCGCACCCGCAGCGATTCCCCCTCGACGTACGGCATCGTGTAATACGGCAGCCCCGCCGCGGCTCCGGTGGTGAACACCGGCACGATGTGCGGGTGCTGCAGCCGGGCGGTGAGCAGGATCTCGCGCTTGAAGCGCTCGAGATTCACTCCGGCCGCGAGATCGGGCGAGAGCACTTTGATCACGACGCGACGCGCGAGCGCGCGCTCCTCCGCGAGGAACACGCGACTCATGCCACCGCCGCCGAGCTCGCGCTCCACGCGATAGCCGTCGCTCAGCGCGTCTTGTAGCTGATCTCGAAGATCGGTCTCCACGAACCCCTCGAACCCGCCATACGGAAGCAGAAGGGACAATGTACCGCCGGTTGGGTCGCCCACGTGGGAATAGAGTCTCCCTCCATCGATCTAGCTCCAGATCGCCACCGCCGCTGGGGTACTTCATTAGGCAACTGTGAACGGGGGGGGCCCGTTTGAGCCCGCACCGCTTCGCCGACATTACCCAGCTTGCGCAGGAGTTCTTCGAGCTCGCACCCATCGGCATGGCGATCCTGCGCCTCGAAGAACCGGAGAATCCGGCTTCGCTCCGCATCCTCGCGCTGAATCCCGCGTCGACGCTCGCCTCCGACGTGCCGACCGCGGCGGTCGGGAAACGCCTCGACAAGGATTTTCCCGCGATCGCCAATACCCCCTTCCCCGCTCAACTCGCGGAGGTCATGCGCTCGGGTCGAGCGGCCAACCTTGGCGAGGGTCCAGGAACCTACGACCGGTCCCGACATTTCACGCTGACCGCATTCCCAATCCCGCCCGACTGCGTCGGCCTCGTGTTCGAGGACGTCACCGAGCGCCGCCAGCAGCAGCGTCGGGCGCACGAATCGGAGATCCGCTACCGCAAGATCTTCGAGGCGAGCTCCGCCGCGATCTGCATGTTTCACGCGAAGGACGGCACACTCATTGACGCCAATCCCCGCTTCGTCGAAATGCTCGGCCTCGGCAGCTCGGCGCAGCTGATCGGAAAGAAGCTCGAGAGTTTCGGATTTTGGGCGGATGGCAACGATGAGTATGGCAAGCTGCTCGCGCAGCTGCGCCAGCAACGCTCGATCCGCGAGGCGACGGTGACGTTTCACACCTTCGGCGGCCAGGTAAGGCGGGCGCTCGTCGCGCTCGAGCTGTTCGCGGTCGAGGGTCAGGACTATGTGCTGGGGATTTTCTGGCGGGTGTGAGGAGGGTTCATTTTTCGTACACCGCAACCTCCCACACGAATGTCCGCACTCGCCGCCGCAGGGTGAAGCCCGCGGATCGAATCAGGTCATCCATCGCGGCCACCGAATGGACGTACGAACGAAACGGGTTGCGGAACAGACCCCGGAAAAAGTTCTGCACCCGAATCACGACGCGGATCAGGCCGCGATCGCGCGGATAGACGAGACCGTACAGGCGCCGGCAGCGCGCCGCTGAGAGTCGGACGAGCGATTCCATGTTGGGATAGCAGCACACGACGCGGTCGAGAGTCACGATGTCGGCCGGCGCGATCCGGTCCGCGATCTCCACGAAGTCGCCCGACTCATAGCGGATCCGCTCGCGCACTCCCTGCCGCTCGGCTTCGGCGCGCGCCACCGCTTCGAACGCGGCCGAGGCATCGACGCTCACCGCCGTCCGCGCGCCCGCGGCGAGCAGCGCGTATTGAATCGCACCCACGCCGCCGCCGATGTCGAGCAGCGTGTCGTCGTTCATGCCGGCGCCGAGCAAGACGCCGATCAGAGCTTTGGTCGTGGGCATCGGGCCGTCGGCGCGATATTTCTTGAGCTCACGCGCGGCGTGCTTCCGGTCAAAGATCCGCTCGCACCCTGGTGCGCCGCAGCAGCTCACCGGGGCTTACTCGAAGCTTTGCTTCTGCGGACCCGCCACCTGCTCAGCCAGCTCCTCCATCTGCCGGCTCCGGAGCCTGGCCCAGCGCGGCAAGCGCAGCGCGCCGCTCGCGATCATCGCGGCCCCTGAGGCAGCGATGAACCCGATCCCATACACGGCTTCACTGAACGTGCCGCTGAGCGCAGTGACCACCGCGACGACCGCCGCGACGCCGAGGGCCGCGATTCCCGCGCCGATCGACGCGCTCGCCGCGCCGTGCAGGGTCCCGAAGCGCAGGCGATGTCCCGTCTCGGTCGGCTCGAGGAGTACCTGAAGGTTGCCGTTCGTCCATTGCCGCAGCGTGCCGTCGGACCGCGTGCGTCCCCGCGCGTTGAACACTTCGCGTAGGCGCACGACGAATCGCTCCCACTCCTCATCCGTCAGCCGGCGATTGAGCTGCACCGTGCGGGACACGCCGATGGGCAGGCCGAGCACCGTGCGCGCGCCGGCGGGGCGCCGCACATCGACCGCGCGCGCCGCGTGCGCGATCGCATCGGGTGCGATGCCGACCTCTTTCCCGATCGCCTGCAGATCGGCGAGCGTCAGCCCTTCGTCGTCGGGGATCTCGCGCTGCCGGCCCGCGGGCGCTTCCGCCGCCGCGCGGAAGATCGCGGCCATTTCTTTGTCGCTATAACGACGCTCTGCCATACCTGAAAATGCAATACGTTCCCCCTCTCCGGAACGGAGAGGGGGTCAGGGCTACTCGTGCCCAGCCTCCTGCCGGTGCTCGTCCGATCCCATGGGTGCCTGCTCGAGCGGTCGCCCACCCTGCACGTGGCTCAGATAAACCGCCGCGTTGACGAACCCCGTGTGCGTGAACGCCTGCGGGAAATTCCCCAGAAATTCTCGCGTCTTGGGATCGAATTCCTCCGAGAACAGGCCGAGGTGATTAGCGCGTTGTGCCATGCCCTCCATGAACTCTTGCGCCTCGTCCATTCTCCCGGAGAGCGCCAGCACATCCACCAGCCAGAACGTCGCGAGGCCGAATGCGCCTTCGGCCCCGGGCAAGCCGTCATCGGTCAAGTACCGGTAAACCAAACCATTCTCCGTGAGTCGCTCGAGCGTCCGATCGATCGTCCCGCGCACTCTGGGATCGTCGAACGGCAGAAATCCCATGATGGGGATCAGTAAGTTCGCCGCATCGAGCGCCTTGGATCCGAACGACTGCACGAATGCGCCGAGCTGCGCATCGTACCCTCGCGTCAATACGGCATCACGAACCTCATCCCGGATCTGCTGCCACTTCGCCACCGGGCCTTTGAAGCGAAACCGTTTCGCAAGCTGGATCGCCCGATCGAGCGCGACCCACACCATCACCTTCGAGTACACGAACTGCTTCGGTCCGCCCCGCACTTCCCAGATACCGAAATCCGGCTCCTTCCACTGGGCGATCGCGAGATCGACGATCTCGCTGAGCAGTCGCCACACGGCCGCGTCGATCCGGGCACCGCGTCGCAGCAGCTCGTACGCCGCGGCAATGAATTCGCCGTAGATGTCGAGCTGCATCTGCTGCGCCGCGGCGTTTCCGATCCGCACCGGCCGCGAGCCGCGATAGCCTTCGAAGTGTGTGAGCTCGATCTCCGGTAAGTCAGTCTCGCCGTGCAATCCGTACATGACTTGCAGCGGTTCGCTCACGCTCCCAACCCATTTGAGAAAGCCGCGGCCCTCGGCGTGGTGGCCGAGCGAGAAGAGTGCCTGCACCGTGAACGCGGCATCGCGAATCCAGGTGTAGCGATAATCCCAATTGCGGACGCCACCGATCGCTTCCGGCAATGACGTCGTTGCGGCGGCGGCGAGCGCGCCGGTGTGCGCGTGAGTCAACAGCTTCAGCGCGAGCCCAGAGCGCACGAGTTGATCGTGCCAGGGACCTTCTATCCCGTGCTTCACCCACTTGAGCCACATCGCACGCGTCTTCCGATGCGCGTGCTCGGCGTTCATCTTGGGTTTGTGCCCGGAGAACAGCGCGACCCGTTGGCCCGCCTGCATACGAAAGCGCGCGTACAGTGTGGGGCCGTTCTCTTCGCGGATCTCGGGTTGGACCGGCAATCCCAACAGGTTCACGCGCTGTTTCCCAGACCAGGCGGTGGTTCCCGCCATCTCAGTGCGCGCGCGCGCGTAGTCGAATCGTGGCGACCACTCGACTTCGACGTCGAGTCCGCCGTCACCTTCGCATTTCAGCAGTCGGCACATCCCGGAATCATCGAGCGGCATGAAGTCGGTGAGGACGAGCCGGCCGCCGTCCGCCGTCAGCGTGGTTTCGAGGATATTGGTGCCGGGTTCGTAGCGTTGGGAGGTACTAGTGAGGCCGACCGGCGCGACCCGAAATCGGCCGCCTTTGTGACGATCGAGAATGGCCGCGAAGACGCTGGCGCTGTCGAGATCGGGCCAGCAGCACCAGTCGATCGACCCGGTCTTCGAGACGAGCGCAACCGAGCGGAGATTGCCGATCGCGCCGTAGTCGGCAATCGGCGTGTAGTCAGAGCTCAATGATGCTCGCACCCCTGAGCCATCGTTTGGTTCGGTCTTAATACCCTCGCATCGAACGTCGCGGCTACTGCAGGGATAGCAATAGATAATGAAGCAGCTCAGTCTCGCCGGAAAAACCGCCGTAATCACCGGCGCCTCCAGCGGCGTCGGCCGCGCGATCGCCAGGCGCTTTGGCGTGGCCGGCGCGCGCGTCGCACTCATCGCCCGCAATCCCGATGGTCTCGATGCAGCGGCTCGCGAGCTGGCGCAGCTGCGCGCCGAATCGCTGGTGTTGCCGCTCGACGTGGCCGATGCTCAGGCGGTCGATCAAGCCGCGCAACGCGTGATCGACCAGTGGGGTGCGATCGACATCTGGGTCAACGATGCGATGGTCTCGGTATTCTCCCCCATCAGCGAGATGCCGCCGCAGGAGTTCCGCCGCGTGATCGAGGTCAACTACCTCGGCTACGTGCACGGCACCCTGGCCGCGCTGCGCCACATGCGGAACCGCAATGCCGGCGTCATCATCCAGATCGGCTCCGCGCTTGCCTACCGCTCGATTCCATTGCAGAGCGCGTATTGCGCGTCCAAGGCCGCGATCCGCGGCTTCACCGATTCACTGCGATCGGAGTTGATTCACGAGCGCAGCGCCATTCGCGTCACGATGCTGCAATTGCCGGCGGTGAACACGCCGCAGTTCGAGGTCGTCCGCAACCGCCTGCCCGAACATCCGCAGCCGGTTCCGCCGATTTATCAGCCCGAGGTGATCGCCGAGGTGGCGCTGCACGCCGCGCTGCACCCGCGGCGCGAGGTGTGGATTGGTTGGAGTGCGGCGAAGGCCATTCTCGGGCAGCGCCTGATTCCCGGCTGGCTCGATCGCTATCTCGCGCGCCACGCGTGGCACGCGCAGTACACGGACGATCTGCCGCCCGGCCATCCGGCGCGGCACGATCAGGACAACGTCGATGTGACGCTACCGGGCGACCGCGGCGCGCACGGCCCGTTCGACGCCCGAGCGCGCGCGTTCAGCTCG
>DASZNX010000078.1:0-6400 GCA_035551075.1 Gemmatimonadales bacterium
GTCCCACGCACCACGCACCACGGACCACGCACGTCTCTCCCGACGCCAGTTCCTCGCCCGGGCCACGTACGCTTACGCGGCCGCTGGACTCGGCGTATCGGCCTACGGCATCTGGAACGCCGAGCGACTGCCTGTCGTCACGCGGCGCGCGCTGTTTTTCGAAAATCTCCCGCCGGGACTCGATGGCCTGCGCATCGCTCACCTTTCCGACGTGCACGCCGGCGTTCACATGTCCGGCGAGAAGATGGCCGAAATCGTAGCGCGGACGAATGCCCTCGGTGCCGATCTGATTCTGCAGACCGGGGACATGATCGATATTTCCCAATCCTTCATTCCCGACTACGTGCGCGCGTTTCGTGACCTGCATGCCCCGCTCGGCGTAGTGACCGTGTTGGGGAATCACGATCGCTACACCGGCGAGGATGCGGTCATTAAAGGCGTGCGCGATGCGGGTCAGACGTTCGTGAAAAACGGCGTGCATGTCATCGAGCACCGCGGAGCCGCGCTCGCGCTCGTTGGCATCGACGACCCGCGCAACTGGCGCGCTGACGATCCGCAGGACCGCGATCTCGAAGCGGCACTGCGGGTCACTCCACCGGGGACGGAGGCATTTCGCATCCTGCTCGCCCACCGGCCCGGTGCGTTCGATGGCGCCGCGCCCCGCGGCATCCCCCTCACGCTCGCGGGTCACATCCACGGCGGGCAGTTTTATTTGCCCGTGGTCGGCTGGTCACCTGGGCGCCTCATTACGAAATACGTCATGGGTCACTTCACGCAGGGTGCTAGCCAGCTCTACGTGAGTCGGGGCATCGGCGTCGTCGGGGTACCGCTGCGCGTTTTTGTGCCACCCGAGATCGCGTTTTTCGAACTACGACGGGCTTAGAACACAAAGGGCAGGCTAACTACTGTCCCAAGCGATCCTGGATAGTTCAAGAATTCTTGAACTATCGCGGTCCGGGGTGGTTATCTGAGCGGCTACCTGATCGGTTGCGGTCATTGAGGCCCCTCCACTAGCTTACCCGCCGCAGAAATCCCCCTACATGATTCGGAGGCATCGTCGCGATGCGCATGCTGGTGCTGGGCGCAGGGCTGCAGGGTTCTGCCTGCGCCTATGACCTATTGCAGCGGCCGGAGGTCGAGCGGGTAACGCTGGCCGACCTGCACCCGCGCCGTGTGCCGCCCCTCCTTCTGCGCAAGAAAGACAAGCGATTAGTCATCGCGCGCCTCGATGCCCGTCGGGCGGCGGAACTGCGCCGCCGCATGCAGCGCCATGACGCCGTGATGAACGCGCTCCCCTACTATTTCAACTATCCCATCGCCAAAGCCGCCGTCTCCACCGGACTCCACTACTCCGATCTCGGCGGCAACACGGAAATCGTCCAGAAACAGCGTACGCTGGATGCGCGAGCCCGAAAAAAAGGCGTGTCGATCATTCCGGACTGCGGGCTTGCTCCCGGCATGGTCAACATCATCGCGGCGGAGGGCATTCGGCGCGTGGGAGAGGCGCAGTCGGTCAAGATCTTTGTGGGTGGACTCCCGCAGAAGCCCGAGCCACCGCTGAACTATCAGATCGTTTATTCTCTCGAGGGCGCGCTGGACTACTACACAACCCCCTCGTGGGTCCTCCGCGGCGGCCGGCCCGAGCGCGTCGACGCGCTCTCCGAGCTCGAAGCGGTCGAGTTCCCGAGTCCTGTGGGAACGCTCGAGGCATTTCACACGGGCGGCGGCATCTCCACGATGCCGTGGGCGTACAAGGGCAAGATCCAGACGATGGAATACAAGACGCTCCGCTATCCCGGGCACGTCGCGATCATGCGCCCGATTCGCGAGCTCGGACTTCTGTCCCTGGACCCCGTCAATGTGAGAGGCACGAGAATCGTGCCGCGCGACGCATTCATTGCCGCCGTGTCGCCGCAGCTCTCCAAACCCAACGGCCGCGACCTCGTCGCGCTACGCGTGGAAGTCACGGGCCGTGACGGCCGCCGCGTGGCCTGGCAGCTGCTCGATTACTACGACGAGGCGACCGGCATCAGCGCGATGATGCGCACGACGGGGTTTTCATTGGCGATAACGGGAGTGATGCAGGTGGACGGCCGGATTAACGAGAACGGCGTGCATACCCCGGATGAGGCGGTGCCCTTTCAATCTTATGTCGACGAATTGCAGCGTCGCGGCGTGGAGATTCGCGAGCTGCCTCAGTAGCTCCACGAGCCCGCGAACATCACCTCGGTACCTTCTGCCCCTTTCCCCATGACGAACGTGAATACGCTGTTTCGCAACATCGCCAGGCCAACACCGCCGCCCCACGCGGAGTGGAGTCCCTCGGTTGTCAGCCTGACAGACTCGCCAGGCGCGAATACCCTGCCCACGTCGTAAAACCCGAGCAGCTTCAGCTCGAGAACGCGCGGCGACCAGAGCACACCGTAGCGCGCTTCAACTCCTCCCAGCAGCTTGCCGGGCCCGAGGTAGCGACCGTCGTGATAGCCCCGCAGCGAGCGGTAACCGCCCATGGCGTTGAATGGCCGCTCGCTCGATTCGAAGGTGAATTGCGCGGCAATCGGCGGAGAGCCGGACATTCCTTCGGCACCGATGCGCCCTGCCAGTATTAGGCGATTGAGCGGATGTACGTACGCGCGGAGCGATCCGGTCGTCCGCGTATACCCCGTGCCGGTCGCGTACAGCGCCTCCGCGAAAATGCCGCGGTGCGGATCGAGCTCGAGATCACGCGAGTCGAACACAATGCCGGCACGGAAGACGGCGTCGTTGAACGGGACTTCGTTCGACGGGATGGTGCCGTTCGCGACATCACGCTGGAACAGGCTGGCGCCAGGCAGCTCCCGAAAATCAGTATGATCGAGCGAGCCGCCGATCATCACGCGCAGCGGTCCCGTGATCCGGCGTTGGATGGTGGCACGCGCGCCGCGCGTGGTCCGGCTGACCTGGTAGAAGTATGACCGCCCGATCGTGCTGTCGTTATCGAAGCTCGTGTTGTTGCCCTGCCCGTAGTAGCCGAGGCGATTGGAGCGGATTCCATACAGCGACAGGCCGAATCGCCAGCCCTCCCAGTAGGCGGGCGCCTGCGCATCCGCGATCACCGAATAACTGCCTTCGGTACTGACGCCGGCATCCAGCGCGATGCGCGCGTAGGTCGGCTCGGGACGGTCGGCAAAACCGATCGGACTCGACCAGTCGTAGTGGCCCGCGAACCAGAAACCGTCAATGGAGCTGTACCACGCGAGCGGGTAGAGATGGTCCGTCCAGTTGGCTCGGGGATTGTCCTTGGTCTGCGCCGCGAGGAGAAACGGCGCAAGCAGCAGCGCGAGCCCGCAGAGGCCTCTCAAGTTTGTTCGAAGAGATGAGCCGTGTCGCGGATCTTGGCCTCGGTGCCGTCGTGCACGGCGTACTTGCCGGGGTAGAGAGAGGCGGCGCCGAACTCGCCGCGCTTGTTGACGGCGTAGAAGCTGAGATTGAACTTGGGTCGCCCGCGCGGGTCGAGCAGCCGCGCCTCTGTGGAGGCGATGACACGCTTCAACGTCGCGAGGCACGCGTCGGTGGGCGCGACGCCGCGGCGCAGCGCTTCCACCGTGAGGAATCCACCGCACACCTTGATATTGGACTCGCCGCGGCCCGTCGATCCCGCGGCGCCGACATCGTTATCGCAGTACTGCCCGGCTCCGACGATGGCCGAATCGCCGACGCGTCCGGGGATTTTCCACGCCAGGCCGCTCGTGGTGGTGACGGAGGAAATGTCGCCGGCCGGAGTCACGGCGTCGCAGTTGATCGTCCCTGTCGGCCGCACGACCATCGTTTCGGTTTCCGGCACGTCCAGGTAATCGTCATCGGGATTGAGATTGGCGCGCCACTTCAGCCACTCCTGACGCGAATGTTCGGTCAAGAGATCTTCTTCCTTGAATCCGTATGAGAGCGCGAACCGTTTGGCGCCTTCCCCCACGAGGAAGATGTTGTTCGTGTACTTGAGGACGAGCTTCGCGACCTCGGACGGCGTCTTGATGTTCTCGAGACAGCCGACGGCGCCGGCGCGTTTCGTGGGACCGTGCATGCACGACGCATCGAGCTGCACCACGCCGTCCCGATTCGGCAGTCCACCATAGCCGACCGAGTCATCGTTGGGATCGAGCTCCTGGATTTTGACGCCTTCGATGACGGCGTCGAGCGTGTCCACGCCCTGCAGTAACAGGTCGAACGCTTTCTGCACGCCCCGGAGCCCGTTGGCGCTGGCGATGACGACCGGCTTCGCTGCCCAGCGTGACTCGGCGGGCAGCGGTCGCGGCGGCCGCATTGCATGGGGAATGCCCATCACAACACTGCTGGCCATGCCGGCCGCGCTGGAGCGCAGGAAGTCCCGGCGTGAGAGAGAGTCGAACATGGACGGGTTTTAGCCACTCGTCTATCGGCTGTCAACTTGCTACGTTGAGACCCCGTGGAGCTTTCGCTCGTTGTTCCCGCGTATAACGAACGGGAGAATCTCGCTCCGCTGCTGGACGAGATCACATCCGCTCTCGCGGGGCAGGGCCGCACGTATGAGGTGATCGTCGTCGATGACGGCTCGACTGATGGCACGCTGCACGAGCTCAAGGCGCTGCGCGGGCGCTACCCGCAGCTGCGCGTTTTGGCATTCGAGCGGAACGCCGGTCAAACCGCCGCATTCGCGGCCGGCTTCCGCGCCGCGCGCGCGCCGATCGTGATCACACTCGACGCCGATCTGCAGAACGATCCCGCCGATATCCCGCGCCTCGTCGACACGTTGGAGCAGAGCGGCGCGACCGCGGTCGCCGGCTTCAGGGCCGCGCGCCGCGATACACCCTGGAAGCGCCTGCAGAGCCGCATCGCGAATGGCGTCCGCAATCGCCTGAACGGCGAGGTGATTCGCGACACGGGATGCTCGCTCAAAGCGTTTCGTACCGAAGCGGTCCGCCAGCTGCCCATGTTCGCCGGCATGCATCGCTTCCTGCCTACGCTCATTAAGATGCAGGGCGGCACCGTGACGGAAGTGGCGGTCGGCCATCGGCCCCGGCGGCATGGCGTCACGAAGTACGGCATGTGGAATCGGGTGTGGCGGTCGCTCGCCGATGCTTTTGCCGTGCGCTGGATGCAAAACCGCGCGCTGCGCTATCGAGTGCGGGAGGAGTTGTGAGCGAGGTATGACCGACACGCACGAACAATGGCTCGTCCAGATCGACGCCGAGCTCGATGGCGAGTTGTCGCTGGTCGAGCGGGCCGCGCTCGCCAAACATCTCGTGACCTGCGCGCACTGCGCCGGTGCTCGCGCCAGCCAGCTGGAGGTTCGAGTCGCGCTCGCGCGATCGGCCGGCAACCCGCACGCCTTCGTCGTTCCGCGCCCCGCCATTCGGGCCGGTACCCTCTTCCTCTGGGTCGTGATCGCCCTCAGCGTCGGGCTGCTCACCGGGTGGATCGCGCATCAGCGGTGGGGCGGACCCGGAGGCGGAGGCTCCCTCGAGGAAACGCGTGGCACCATCGTCGTTCACTAGCATCCTCTTCACGCTGGCGACATTGCAGGGCCCGGGGACCCGGCTGACCTACCGGATTCGGGTTATCGAACCCGCCAGTGTGGCACCGCGGGTGCTCGCAAGCGGTACGGTGAGCGGGCCGGTCGATACCGACATGCGGCTTACGCTTCGAAGCGACTCCAATGACGTAGAGGCGCTCTTTCAGGTCACCCCAATCGGCGATACCGTGAATCTCGGCGCCGAATTCTTCACGCGGCGGCGGGTGGGTCGGTCGCGCCGCGGCCTGCCGCTGTGGGAAGAGGATACGTATCGCCGTGTCGTCAGATTGGGATGGAGCGATACGGCACGGATTTATCCATTCGGGCAGCGCCGGAACGGCAAGGATGTCCGCTCCACGTGGATCGAGCTGGTTCTGGAGCGTGAATTTGCCGGTGGCGAAGCGCGGCCGGCGGAGGAATTCGATCTGGTCGATACGACGCGCAACTTCCGGGTAGAGGCCGTGGTGCGGCCCCGGCGCGCTCGTGTCGTGCTCAACCTGGTGCGTGGGGATACCGTCAGCGCGCCACGCGGAGTCGATCTGATTCCGGACGAGCCGCCGCGGGTCGTCCAGCTCGTGCTGGGCGGGCGGGCTACCACACTGGTCGTCAGTCTTGCGCGGCCCGATCCCCCGCGCACCGACCGGGAGCGCGCACTCGCGCTCGACGTCGACATCGTCTGCCTGCGCGTCGCGCCCCCCGATACTCCGGGGCCACTCGGCCAACTGTGTGGCCGGCTCAACAACGTCGCGCGGCAGCTGCCGCTGCCGACCGGCGATACCCTCGCGGCGACATTCGCGTGGCCGGGTCCGCGGTAATGGCGCCGCCCCGCAAGCAGCGTCTCGACCCGGCGATCTTCCATCTCCCGGTCGAGAA
>DASZNX010000079.1:0-5169 GCA_035551075.1 Gemmatimonadales bacterium
GTGAGACCAACGGACACGTCCTCATCGAGGCCATGGCGAACGAAATTGCGGTGGTCGGCTCGGACAGTGGTGTGATCCCTGAGCTCGTCGGTGATGCAGGAATCGTGGTCCCCGCGAGTGATGTGGCTGCACTCGCGGGTGCGCTCGAACGGCTGAGCGACGCAACCGCGCGTCGCACTATGGCCCAGGCGGCGCGCGCACGGGCGCTGCGGCTGTACTCGGACGACGCGATTGCCGAGCGGACGCTGGAATTTTGGAAACAGGTTGTGAAATGAACTTTGGCACGTCGGCACGAGTGGCACGAGTGGCACGAGTGGCACGCATGTGCTCAGTCTGCGTGCCGACGTTCCATTCGTGCCGACGTGCCGACGTGCCGACGTGAATCTCCGACGTGCCGACGGGAATCTCTAAGTGCCGACTGTTCTCTTAGTACCCGATCTTCCCCTCGAGCGCTGGGCCTCAATGGACAAATACGCCCATCGTCTCCACGACTGGCTGGAGTCGGGTGAGTTCGGCCTCAACGTTCGGCTCGCGGCGCACATCGGCGCCCTGACTCGCGACTCCTCCGGCCGCCGCGGCTCCTCCACCGAAAAGCGCAGCGATCGACGCAAATCGTTTGCCCGCTGGTGGACGCAGCCCGTCGATCCCTCGCGCGTCGTGCTCCCTGGTCCGCTGCACGGCCCGCAGCAATACGCCGCGCGCTACTACTTCTATCCCTGGCGCGTCAAGCGCGAAGCGAAGCGCGTCGATCTCGTGCACGTGCTCGATCACAGCTACGCGCACATGATCGAGCGCGCCGGCCGGCGGCCGGTGGTCGTCACGGTCCACGATCTCATGCCGGTCGTCGTGCTGCGCTCGCCGACCGACACGTGGCGCGAGGGGTGGCGCGAAGGCGTGCGGACGCGCGTGCTGCGCCAGGCGCTCAAGTCGCTGCGCCAGGCCGACGCCTACATCGTCGGCACCCACTGGCTCAAACACGAGCTCGCCACATGGCTCGGCAACGACAAGAACATCCATGTGGTGCCGTTCGGCGTCGATCGCGCGTTCTTCAGCGAGTCCGCGACCGTGGGCGGGGGCCTCGGAAGAGGAGAAGGGGGAGGCGGTGGCGCGCGCGAGCGCTGGCGGCACGATTGGCGGATTCCCGAGGACGCGTTCGTGGTGCTGCATGTGGGCAGTACGGTTGATCGCAAAAATCTTCCGCTCGTCATTCAGACGGTCGCGCGGCTCCGCCAGGAGACGGACGCCTATCTGTTGCAGGTGGGCGGCCGGTTCAGCGTCGAGCAGGAGCAGTTGATCGAGCGGCTCGACCTACGGAAGTATGTGCGCAGTGTGGCGGCGGCCGACGAGACGACATTGCGCCGCGCCTACCGCGTGGCGGATGTGCTGCTCTTTCCTTCTTTATATGAGGGCTTCGGCTTCCCCGTGCTCGAGGCGTTTGCGTCCGGGTTGCCGGTCGTAACGTCGGGCGCGGGCGGACTCAAGGAGGTCGGAGGCGATGCGGCGATCGTCGTCGAGGGCCGCGATCCCGGCGCGTATGTCGATGCGCTCGAGCGACTGTCGGCGGATTCGGAGGAGCGTGAGGAGTTGATCGAGAAGGGATGGGCGCGGGCGCGGCAGTTTACCTGGCAGAGGACGGCGGCGATGACGGCCGAGGTCTACAAACCGCTGTTCTAGCCGAGAATCTCGTCAGTAGTAATCTCGATGCCGGGCAATCCTGTAGGCTGGAGAAAAAATCCGGTAATGCTAGAGCTGCAATACCCGGATGCGGTCCAACACGCGACGGAACGGGTCGAACACGAGGCCCAGCTCCTCGAGCGTGACAACGCCGAGCAGAGCCTCGGGGTCCTGGGGGTCACCGAGGACGATCGGCGTGTGACACCGACCCTGCGGGAGGGAGATTTCGCATTCGGAAACCGCACGCGTGATCGTGCTGCCGTCGGCGAGGCTGAATTGCTGTTCCCGACCCTCACGGAGGCCGATCTTTTTCCAAACGCGTTCAGGAAGCAGCGAGTACTTCGCTCCGGAATCGATGAGCAAGGTCACGCGCTCCTCTCCTCGAGGACCGCGTACGGTGCCTTCTATGTAGGTCATGCCCATCTCCTGTTTCTCCAGGTCGAAATCTAGACCAAGCTGCTGTTCGCGCATCAACCCGCAGTCAATCCTTGCTGCGAGTGCCATCACGAGTGAACTCAGCCGAGGCTCCCCGGAAATGCGTCTAGTTTCGGGGTTGTTGCGGCACAATCCCTACAACATCTTGACCTGCCGGTAGTTAGCACCCATCTTAGCCCGCCTGTCTCACGCCCTTGGGAAGAGAGTGAAGGACATGAGGATCGCCCTGCTTTTGCTGTGCGCGATTGCGCCAGAGATCGCCGCGCAGCAGCCGACGCCCGCGCAGGTGCAAGAGGCCCTGCAAAATCAGCCGGGACTCGCCGACCAAGTCCGTTCGCGTATCGCGCAGTCGGGCCTGACGCCCGACCAGATCCGCGCGCGGCTCACGGCGAGCGGCTATCCGTCTACGCTGCTCGATCCTTATCTGAGCACGAATGCCGGCGTCGGGCCGAATGCCGCGCCGACGGCGCAAGAGCTCGCGGCGCTGCAAGCGCTCGGCCTGCCCACCCCCGCGGAGTCGCTCCTCCGTCCGGATACGGGAGTTATTCGGGTGAGCGCCAAAGCGCCAAGTGACGTGTTCGGAGTCGATGTGTTTCGGCGGACGACGACGCAGTTCCTGCCGCTCCTGTCGGGCCCCGTGCCGCCGGACTACCGCCTCGGCCCCGGCGACAATCTGGTCCTGATTTTGACGGGCGACGTCGAGCTGACCTATTCCCTGCCCGTCACGCGCGAAGGGTTCATTCTCATTCCGCAGGTCGGGCAAGTGCATGTCGCGAATCTCACGCTCGAACAGTTGCGCGACGTGCTGTACACGCGACTGGGCCGCGTGTACTCCGGTGTGCGGCGTGGCGCGAATGCCACGACGCGATTCGACGTGACGGTCGCGAATGTGCGCGCGAATCAGATCTACGTCGTGGGCGAAGTCGCGCAGCCCGGCGCGTATCAGATCAGCTCACTGGGCACGGTGTTCACGGCGCTGTATGCGGCCGGTGGGGTCACCGATCTCGCGCGCCTGCGCGATGTGGAGGTGCAGCGCGGCGGCCGCACGATCGCGAGTCTCGATCTCTACGACTATCTGTTGCGCGGCGACACGCGCTCGGACATCCGGCTCGAGACCGGCGACGTGATCTTTGTGCCGGTGCATGGATCGCGGGTGCGTCTGACCGGCGCGGTCGTGCGGCCGGCGGTGTACGAGACGAAGCCGGACGAGACGTTGTACGACGTGGTCAAGGCGGCGGGCGGATTTCTTCCGATGGCCGCGCTCGAGCGCGTGAAGGTCGAGCGCGTGTTGCCGGGCGCCGAGCGGAGCACGCAGACGACGGCGCACGTGACGATCGACGTGCAGCTCGCCAACGGTCTGGTCCCGCCGTTCCGGCTGGAGGACGGTGACATCGTCCATGTCGACTCGCTGCGCGATGCCGCCGAGCAGTACATGGTGGCGATCAACGGGATGGTGCAGCAGCCGGGGAGTTATCCGTGGCATCCGGGCATGACGTTGCGCGAGCTGATGACGCTCGCCCGCGGTCCGAAGGTCGGCGTCGATTTGCGCGAGGCGGAGATCGCGCGGCTGCCGGCCGACCGCTCCAAGGGCCAGCTCGCGACGACGCTGCGTGTGCCGCTCGACTCGACCTATCTCTTCGAGCGCGACTCCACGGGCCGCTACCTCGGCCCGCCCGGCCTCACCTTCCCCGTCCATGGAACAGCACAGGAGGTGCAGCTCGAGGCCTATGACAATGTGCTTGTTTTCCGCCAGCCCAACTTCGAGCTGCAGCGCATGGTCACCATCACGGGCGAAGTCATGTATCCGGGCGAGTACGCCTTGCGCTCCAAGGACGAGCGGCTGGCGGACATTATCGATCGCGCGGGTGGGCTATCGCCGCGCGCGTACACGGAAGGCATTCGCTTCGTCCGGCCGCTCGAGAATCGGGGGCGGATCAACATCGATCTCGATCATGCGCTGAAGGACAAGGGTTCGCGCGACAATATCATCATGCAGCCGGGGGACTCGGTGCGGATCCCCGAGTATCAGCCGAGCGTGCGGGTGACGGGAGCGGTGAATTCGCCGGGGAGCGTGTTGTATCAGAAGGGGGCGTCGCTCGACTACTACCTCAGCGCCGGCGGTGGATTCACGCGGCTCGCCGAGAAGGGCCAGGTGAGCGTGCGGTATGCGAATGGTGAGGTGAAGACGCGGCGCAAGGGGTTGCTGTTCTCGAGTGATCCGAAGCCGGGCCCGGGATCCGAGGTGTACGTGCCGCCGAAGGACCTGACGGTGCCGCACACCGATTACGTCGCGCTGTTCGGGGCGATTGCGCAGATTCTGGCGAGTACGGTGGCGATTATTGTCGTTGCGAAGCAATGAGTCCGGCAGGTCCACGAAAAGGCATCATCCTGGCGGGGGGTGCGGGCACCCGGCTCCATCCCCTCACGCTCTCGGTCAGCAAGCAGCTCCTTCCGGTTTACGATAAGCCGATGATCTACTATCCCCTGTCAGCGTTGATGCTGGCAGGGATTCGGGACGTCCTCGTTATTTCCACGCCCCACGATCTTCCCCGCTTCCAGGAGCTGCTGCGCGACGGCTCACAGCTCGGCATGTGTTTTCGCTACGCCGAGCAACTTCGGCCCGAAGGATTGGCCCAAGCGTTTATTATCGGACGGGAGTTCGTGGGCAAAGCGCTGTCCGCGCTCGTGCTCGGCGACAACATCTTCTACGGCGGCGGGCTCAGGCCGCTGCTCGAGGATGCGGCTGCCCGGACGACGGGCGCAACCGTCTTCGCCTATCGCGTGAAAGATCCCGAACGCTATGGGGTCGTCGAGTTCGACGACCAGCGCCGTGCTGTCAGCATCGAAGAGAAACCGAGAACGCCCAAGTCGTCCTACGCCGTCACCGGTCTCTACTTCTACGACAACGATGTGCTCGATATAGCCGCGAATCTTCGCCCGTCTCAGCGAGGTGAGCTCGAGATCACCGATGTAAACGCGGCGTATCTCAGGAAAGGGCGACTGCACGTGTCGCTACTGGGTCGAGGTATCGCCTGGCTCGATACAGGCAATCCCGATGCG
>DASZNX010000080.1:0-7531 GCA_035551075.1 Gemmatimonadales bacterium
TTGGCCGCGCCGTCTACCGGCGGAGCGGCGATTCTGATCTTGATGGCGTCACCGTGGCGGCCCGCCACCGTCGTGGTGGCCGCGCGCGGCACAATGTGGAGCACGAGCCGGCCCGTTTAGGCCCCCAGGATGCTGTGCAGAATCATCCGCATGATCCACAACGCAAACCAGGCGACGAGCGGGCTCAAGTCCATCGCGCCAAAGGTCGGCACAACGCGGCGCAGCGGCTCAACGATCCAGTCGGTGAGGATGTACGCTGGGCGCATCCAACGCGAGTAGCGAAACACGCCGAACCATGACCCGATGATGCGCACGATCAGCGCAAAGATCAGGATGCGGTACGCGATCTCGATAATCAGCGACAGCGTGACCCGCGGGCCGCCCAGCGCGGCCGCATGGACGACGTCAAACGACGAGAGCAGCCAGCCGAGGAGCGACAGTAGCAGGATGCCGGCGATAGCCGTGATGACGATGAGCCAGCCGCCGGCATGGGCGGGATTGCCACCCATGCGCACGAGGCGGCGCTCGACCGGCCGCATGATGGGATCGGTCGCGCCGCGGAGCGTGCGGCCCAGAAAACTGAACGGCGAAACGCGGCGTGTGCGAACGAGCCAGGAGCCCAGTGCTACCAGTGCCGCAACGACGACGAGGCCAAAAACCGAGTACCGGAGAAGAGCGGGCGTCTAGCCTCCCGCCCCCCCAGCCCCCCCAGCCCCGTACGCAGCGGTGACGATCCGTTCCTGCTCGGCCTTGTGGGCCGCCGGATAGCCTTCCGCGGGACTCGAGCGCTCGGGCCGCGACACATCCAGCAGCGTCACCGACGGGGACAACACCTCGCGAATCTTCGGCAACACGAACTTGCGCGCGCCCATGTTGCGGGGCTCTTCCTGCACCCAAACGACTTCCTTGAGGTTCGGGTAGCGCCGCGCGTATTCGCCGATTTCGGAACCGGGGAACGGATAGAGCAGCTCCGCGCGGCCGATCGCGACGTGCGGCGTCTGCGCGCGGAGCGGTGACTGGGCGATGTCGTAGTAGATCTTGCCGCTGCAGAGCAGCAGCCGGGTGATCTTCTCCGGCCAGGTTCGGACTTTGTCCCACAGCACCGCGCGGAACTTGCCGAGCACGAGATCGTCGAGCTGCGAGGCCGCGGCCGGGAGCCGCAGCAGACTCTTCGGCGTCATAACGACGAGCGGCCGGACCTCCGTGTGCCGCGCCTGGCGACGCAAGAGGTGGAAATACTGTGCGGGCGTCGTGCAGTTCGCGACGCGGAGGTTGCCCTCGGCGCCAAGCGCGAGGAACCGCTCGAGCCGGGCGCTCGAGTGCTCCGGCCCCTGGCCCTCGTAGCCGTGCGGCAAGAGCAGCGTGAGCCGAGAGGTCTCACCCCACTTGGCCAGTCCCGCGAAGAGAAACTGGTCGATGATGACTTCGGCGCCGTTCGCGAAGTCGCCGAACTGCGCCTCCCACAGCACCAGGGCGTTCTGGGCTTCCACCGCATAGCCGTACTCGAAGCCGAGGCAGGCGTATTCAGAGAGCGGACTGTTGTAGAGCTCGAAGGTTGCCTGCGCGTCCGGAAGATTCTCAATCGGCGTGTAGCGCTTCCCGGTGTTGATGTCGTGCAAGACGAGATGGCGTTGGCTAAATGTGCCGCGCTCGGTGTCCTGTCCAGTCAGGCGAATCGGCACGCCCTCCGTCAACAGCGAGGCGAACGCCAGCGCTTCCGCGTGCGCCCATTCGATGCCGTCCGCGGAGGTCAGCGCGTCGCGCCGGCGCTCGAGCTGTTTGAGCAGCTTGGGGTGGACCGTGAAGCCTTCGGGCACCGCGAGCAGCTCGTCATTGAGCTTCTTCAACAGATCGGGCACGACAGCGGTATCCGGCTCGGGCGCGCTTTGCTTCTTGATCCGCTGGGGCTCTTCCGCACGTTGTCCCGACTTCACGGCCTGTTGCACGTCGGCCAGCCGTTGATACGCGGCATCGGCCTCGGCGTCCGCCTGCGCGGCCTCCAGCACACCGTCGCGGGCCAGCTGCTCGGCGTACTTCTGGCGCACGCTCGGCGTCTGCTTGATCCGCTCGTACATCATCGGCTGCGTGTAGGCGGGCTCGTCGGCCTCGTTGTGCCCGTAGCGCCGGTAGCCGACTAGATCGATTACGAAATCGCCATGAAATTTCTCACGATACATCATCGCGAGTCGCACGGCCGACAGGCAGGCCTCGGCGTCATCGGCGTTGACATGAACGATGGGGACGTCGAACCCCTTTGCGAGATCGCTCGAGTAGTCAGTCGAGCGTCCCTCGCGCGGCTCGGTGGTAAAGCCGATCTGATTGTTGAGAATGACGTGGATCGTGCCGCCCGTCGTGTAGCCGCGGAGCCGCGCGAGATTGAACGTCTCCGCTACCACGCCCTGACCCGCGAATGCGGCATCACCGTGCAGTAACACGGGGAGCGCCACGTTCACGTCATGTTGGATCTTCGCACTGCCGCGATCGGTCTGATCGGCGCGCGCGCGTCCCTCGACCACCGGATTCACCGATTCGAGATGGCTCGGGTTCGGCGACAGTGTGACCGCCACGTCTTTGCCGTCCGCGGTCCGATACACACCCTCGGCGCCGTGATGGTACTTCACGTCGCCGGTTCCCGCGTTCCATCCTTCGGATTCCGCCGTCTCTTCGCGCCGCCCGCCTTCGAACTCCGCCAGGATCGTCTCGTACGGGACGTTGACCACGTGCGCCAGCACGTTCAGCCGGCCGCGGTGCGCCATGCCGATGACCATCTGCCGCGTCCCATGCGCCGCCGCGAGCTCGATCGTGAAATCGAGCATCGGCACCGTCATGTCGAGCCCTTCGATCGAGAAGCGTTTCTGGCCGAGATAGGCTTTGTGCAGGAAGCGCTCGAGCGTTTCGACGGCGGTCAGGCGGGCGAGCAGCTGCCGCTTTCCCTCAGCGGAGAGGGGACGACGATGCTGGCCCGATTCAATCACCTGGCGTAACCACACGCGCTCTTCATGGCTGCCGATGTGCTCGACTTCGTACGCGATCGTGCCGCAATACGTCGCGCGCAGATTCGGCAACGCTTCGGCGAGCGTCGTTCCCGGGACGTAGATGCGCAAGACGTCGGCCGGAATCCGGGCCATGATTTCCGGCGTGAGGCCAAGCCGGCCGGGATCGAGCGATGGATCGCCGGGCGGCTCGGCGCCAAGCGGGTCGAGCCTTGCGGCTAGATGTCCGAAATTGCGGTGCGCCCGAACCAGCGCGTATGCGGCCGCGACGTCTTTGAGCTCGACCGGATGGTCCGCGGTGCGCGGTGCGCGGTGCGCGGGTGCTTCAGGCAGCGCAGGTGGCTCAGGAGCAGGTGGTGGCGTGACTTCCCGCGTACCGCTCACCGCGGACTGCGCACCAGCTGTCAGGCTCTCCGTCACTCCCTCATAAAACCGTTGTTCACCCTGCAAGAAAGAGTCGAGGGTGCGTAGAAACATTCCGGACTCGGCCCCCTGGATGATGCGATGATCGTACGTGCTCGTGATCGTGATGATCTTCGCACCCGCGATGTCTCGGATCGTGCCCGTCGCGATTATCGATCCTTGACCCTTCATGAGTCGGGGCACCGAGGCGACGGTGCCGAGCGTGCCGGGATTCGTGAGCTGGATCGTGCCGCCCGCGAAGTCGTCGGGGAGCAGCCGGTTCGTGCGCGCCTTCTCGACGAGCGTCTCATAGGCGGCGTGGAAGGCGGCGAAATCCATTCCCTCGGCGTGCTTGATCACAGGGACGACGAGCGCCCGGCTCCCGTCTTTCTTCTCTACGTCCACCGCCAGACCGAGTCCGATCGCGCTCGGATCGACACGATGCGGTTTTCCGTCGATGTCCTGGAAGACGTGGGTCATCACCGGGAACCGCTTCGCGGCCTGCACGATGGCATACCCGATCAGATGCGTGAACGAGATCTTCATGCCGCTCGCCGCGAGCTCGGCGTTGAGTGCCTTGCGCCGGGTGTCGAGCGTCGTGGCGTTGATGTCGCGGAACGACGTGGCGGTTGGGACCGACAGCGAGTCGGTCATGTTTGCGACCAGGCGGGCCGCCGGGCCTGTGATGGGCGAGGCGTGCGTCGTGCGTGGTGCGTCGTGCGTCGGGATGCTCGGGGGGGGGAGCGAGGGTGCTGGCGGCAGTTCCGACGTACGACGCACGACAGACGACGCACGTTCCTCCGGGATCACCGGCAGCTCCGCCATCTTCCCGTTCTCGAATAGCTCACGCCATTCCTGTCCGACGGAAGACGGGTCGCGCAGCCACTCTTCGTACATGACCTGTACGAATGCCGCGTTGTGGGTCCCGAAGACGAATTCGCTCACGGCCTAAAATCTATAAGGTATCTTATGGCGCGTATGACACTGCTCGCCGTTCCTTATCTATTGCTTGCGATTCAGGCGCCTCCGCCCCCGAACAAGCCCGACTCCGGAACACTGCGCACCCGGGTCGAGGCGCGGATTGCGCAAGCGCCGGCACGCGCCGTCGGGGTGTATTATCGCGACCTCACCACGGGCGACTCGCTAACCGTCGGGTCAGCCGTGCGGTTCCACGCGGCGAGCACGATGAAACTGCCCGTCATGATCCAGCTTTTCCGTGATCGCGATGCGGGGCTGCTCAAGCTCGACGACTCGGTCACCGTCACCAACACCTTCCGGTCGATCGTCGATAGCTCGCCATACCAGCTCGATCCATCCGACGATTCCGACTCGACGCTCTACAAGCGGAACGGCCAGCGCGTTTCGATTCGGCAGCTGATCGAGCTGATGGAGACGGTATCGAGCAATCTCGCGACAAACCTGTTGATCGACCGCGTGGGCGCGAAGCGCGCCAATGCCACCGCCCACGCTCTGGGCGCCGATTCGATTCTGGTGCTGCGCGGCGTCGAGGACGGCAAGGCGTTCACGGCGGGATTGAACAACACGACGACGGCGCGCGACCTCGGCGTGCTGCTCGCCGCGATCGCCACCGACAAGGCGGCGTCGCCGCAGTCCTGTCGCGACATGCTCGCCATCCTCGGGCGGCAGCAGTTCAAGGAAGGCATTCCGGCGGGGCTGCCGCCGGGCACTACGGTCTACCACAAGACGGGCTGGATCACGCAGATCTATCACGACGCCGCCATCGTCGAGCCGGCGAGCGGGCAAGGGAAGCGTTACGTGCTGGTGGTGTTGACCGGCGGCATTCAGAAAGACGAGGACGCGCACGCGCTGGTGCGCGACATCTCGAGTATCGTGTACGACGCCTGGAGGAAACGATGAAACTGATCACAACGATCGTTCGGCCGGAGCGGTTGCCGGAGGTGAAGGCCGCGCTGTTTCGGGCGGGAATCACGGGGATCACACTGAGTCGCGTGAGCGGCCACGGCGGCGAGCATGAGATCGTGAGCCAGTATCGCGGCACGACGCTGGTCATGGAGTTTCACGAGAAAGTGAAGATCGAGATGGTGTGCTCCGAACCCTTCGTGCAGCCGTGCATCGATGCGATTTTGTCGTCCGCGCGCACGGGCGAAGTGGGCGACGGCAAGATCTTCGTGCAGCCGATCGAGCGAGTGATTCGCATCCGGACGGGAGAGCAGAACAATGACGCGTTGACGGCGGTGAACGCCGACGAGGTACAGCAGGCGGCCTTGCGGGCCGCCGATACAGAATGACACAAGCGCCGGCGATCTCCGCCGGCGATACGGCGTGGGTGCTCGCTTCGAGCGCCCTGGTGCTCCTGATGACCGTCGGGCTCGCCTGCTTTTACGGCGGGCTCGTGCGCTCGAAGAATTCCCTCAACACGATGATGATGAGCGTCGTGGCCATGGGCGCGATCAGCGTCCAGTGGGTAATCGTCGGCTACTCGCTCGCGTTCGGGCCGGGATCGAGCTGGTTGGGCGGTTTGCACTGGGTGCTGTTCAAAGGCGTGGGCGGGGATCCCAATCCGGCGTATGCGGCCACCATTCCGCAGAGCGCGCACGCCATTTATCAGGCGATGTTTGCAATCATCACGCCCGCGCTGATCTCGGGTGCGATCGTCGAGCGGATGCGCTTCCGCGCGTATCTCGTGTTCCTCGTCTTGTGGTCCACCTTTGTCTACGCGCCGCTCGCGCACTGGGTCTGGGGCGCCGGCGGGTGGTTACAGAAGATGGGCGCCCTGGATTTCGCGGGCGGCACGGTCGTGCACATCAGCGCCGGCGTCTCGGCGCTCGTGGCCGCACGATTCCTCGGCCCCCGGCGCGATTTTCGCCGCATCCCGCTCTCGCCGCACAACGTGCCGGTCGTGTTGATCGGAGCGGGGCTGCTCTGGTTTGGCTGGTTCGGGTTCAACGCCGGCTCGGCGCTCGCGGCGAACGCGCTGGCCGGTCTTGCGTTCGTGAACACGAATACGGCGGCAGCGGCGGCCTTGCTCACCTGGGCGCTGCTCGATTCCGCGCGGACGGGGAAGATGACCGCGGTTGGCGCGGCCACGGGCGCGGTCGTGGGGCTCGTCGGCATCACGCCGGCCGCAGGATTTGTCACGCCCCCCGCCTCGATTGCGATCGGCGCGCTGTGCGCGCTCGTGAGCTATTTCGCGATCCAGCGCCGTTCCCGCAGCATGCTGGACGATTCACTCGACGTCTTTTCGTGCCACGGCTTGGCGGGTGTGGCTGGTGCGCTCTTGACCGGCGTCTTCGCGACGAAGCTCGCGAATCCAGCAGGGAACGATGGGCTATTTGCTGGAAATCCGGGGCAGATGCTGGTGCAGCTCTATGCGGTGCTCGCCGCCATCATCATTGCCGCCGTGGGGACCTGGGTCATCCTGGCTGTCGTGCGCGCGGTGTTCGGCATCAGGCCGCGCATTACGGACGAGATGATGGGCCTCGATCTCAGCGAGCACGGGGAAGAGGCGTACTTCGGCGGTGAGGCGGCGCTCGGCGTCGATGCGTTGGCGCAGAGCGTGGTCGTGGTGGAAGACCCGACGCCGGCTGAGCTCGAGCGGCGGGGGGGAAAGCAACGCTAACTGGAGACCGTGGGCCGCCGATGCAGCCGCCAATACTCCTCACGCTTCCGCGCCCACATCGCATCGATCAAGGCGCGGTACGCTGCACGATAGATCTCCCCAGCGTCCCCCGCGGGATCGTACCCACGCTCGCGCAGGATCGCATTCCTCTCACTCCTGCACACGTGGGCCTTGAAGTGGCGCTCTGCCAGCGCCTGTAGCTCGGCCCTGCTCTCCGGAGAATGCGCATCTCGGGACGGGCGTGCCAAACCACGAGATAGCCGCAGAATTGCGCCTTGTGAGTCGGTCTGCATAGAGTCCTCCTGTCGGTGCGGAGTACCCATGGCACGATGTCGTCTGTCGCGCCGCCGTCGGGAAGGTTCCGAGGGCCGACGCGAGTGCGATTATCGCGCCACGCGGTTTCCGCTTGGCGCGCGAATGTGTCGACGTCCTCGTGTCCTCTCAACAGGACACGTCGATGGGAAAAACTTTCGGACTGTCGCGATTCGATGACAGGACGTCAGCGGAATTCCCGAAGGGCTCCTAAGAGACGCGC
>DASZNX010000081.1:0-2932 GCA_035551075.1 Gemmatimonadales bacterium
CACCGGCGCTTGACGCGTAACGCCGCCGTTGCCGCGAACTTCTACGCGCGACCCACTGAACAGGTCGCGCGTGGACTATTGGGGCGAATTCTCGTGAGCGATATCGGTGCGCGGCGCCGGCAGACGGCCGGTCGCATAGTCGAAGTCGAGGCGTACGTCGGCCCGCACGATCCGGCCTGCCATGCGTACGGCCACCGCCGCACCGCGCGAACGGAGCCGCTGTACGGACCGCCGGGCACCGCCTACGTCTACTTCACCTACGGCATGCATTGGTGCCTCAATGCGGTGACCCGACCGCGCGAATTTCCCGCCGCGGTTCTGATTCGCGCGCTCGAGCCGCTCGAGGGTCTGGACACGATGCGCGAGCGCCGCGCCACCGATACGGACCGGCACCTCTGCGCCGGACCAGCCCGCTTGTGCGAAGCGCTCGGCGTGACGGGGGTGATCAACGGGCTGTCGCTGCAGCGCGGACCGCTGCGGATTCTCGAGGGACCCAAGCCAAAGCGATCCGAGATCGTCATTGGTCCGCGGATCGGGATCACGCAAGCAGTCGACTGGCCGCTTCGCTTCTACCTGAAAGATTCGCCGTGGGTGTCGCGCTAATCCTCGACGGCCACATCGACACGCCGCAACGCATGCTGGACGGCAATGTCGACATATCGGCCCGGCTGCCTGATGGGCATGTCGACATTCCGCGGATGCGGGCGGGCGGGATTGGGGCCGCGTTCTTCTCCATCTGGGTGGATGATACCTACGGCCCGGGCAGAGCCTATAACCGAGCGCTCGCGCTGATCGATGCCGTTCGGCAGCTCGCCGACTCGAGCCCCGATGTCGAGCTCGCCACGACGGCAGAGCAGGTGCGGGCTGCGGTGTCCCGCGGGCACGTCGCCGCGCTGATGGGAGTGGAGGGCGGGCACGCGATCGAAAACTCGCTCGAGAAGCTCGATACCCTGTACGACCGCGGTGTGCGTTACATGACACTCACGTGGAACAACGGGAACGACTGGGCAGGCTCGTCGATGGATCCCGACCGCGGGGGCGGCCTCAGTGATTTTGGGAAACAGGTGGTGCGGCGCATGAATGCGCTCGGGATGCTGGTGGACGTCTCACACGTGTCCGATATGACATTCTGGGACGTACTGGGAGCCACAACGCGGCCCGTGATCGCGTCGCATTCCGGGTGCCGAGCGCTGGCCGCGCACCCACGCAATCTCACTGACGAGCAGCTGCGCGCCATTGCGAAGAACGCAGGCGTTGTGGGCATCATCTTCTACCCGGTGTTTCTCGACGAACAGTTCCACAGCCAGTACGACGAAGTCAACCGCCGGCTCCAGCCGGAATTCGACGCGATCCGCGCGCGCTATGCCGGCCAGCCGGGATTGGCCGATTTCGAGGTGGACAAATTCCGGGGCGAGCACATTCAGAACCTCGCCAACCTCGACACCATCGATATCCCCGACATCGGACGGTTACTGGACCACATCGATCACGCGGTGCAGGTGATGGGCATCGATCACGTCGGGCTGGGGAGCGATTTCGACGGCATCAGTGTGCTTCCCCGGCCCATGAAAGACGCGACGTCGCTGCCGCTCCTCGTCGCGGGGCTCGAGTCCCGCGGCTACGGTGACAGCGACGTCAGGAAAATCCTCGGCGAAAACTTTCTCCGCGTCCTTAGTGCTGCGAGGTAATGCCTTCCTTGGCGGTACCCAGGCTGTAGCGCAGACCGGCTTGCAGCGAATGCGTATTGCCGTCGAGCAGGAACTCCTGCGCGCTCGAGGTGAGCAGGTAGTGCGCGAAGACGTTGAACCGGCTCGAGTAGTTGATCTGGAGACCGCCCATCAGCCAGAAGAACGCCTTGCTCGACGCGTCGTGGACCCGGTTCGCCGCTTCTTCCGCTTCGCCCAGCGTGGCACAGCTCGAGCAGTCGACGCTCGGGTTGAGAACCTGCATCAGCGCAAATCCGCCACCACCGAACGGCTCGATCACCTTCTGGGAAGGGAAGGCGAGCACGCCGAACATGAAGCGGCGCACGTCGCTGAAGGTCACGTCGCGGAAGCCGGGACCGACCGAGGACGTGGACGAATTCGGATCGAAGATGACAGCGTGCGCATCCGACAGGAAGAAGGACTGCTCGTAGGCGACGTACAGCGCGGTGCGGCGCGCGGTGATCAGCCAGTGACCGCCTACGATGGGATCGTACGCATACGCCTCGGTGTTGGTCTTCGAGATGAACGCGCCGCCCTGCGCGCCCCAATACCACTGGTAATTCTTGTTCCAGCCTTTGCCCTGCTGCGGCGGCACGAAGAAGTACGAGGCGCCGAGGGAGGCTTGCACCTGTCCGGTGAAGGCGTTGCTGAAGAAGGGATTGTCGGGCCGGTACTGGGCGCGAACGTCACCGTGGATGGCGACATGCGGCGACAGGAATCCGCGGAATCCCAGGCCACCACCGATCAAGTGTTGCGTAAAGTCGTACGGCGCATTCGGGCCGAACGTCATGTGGGAATAGCCACCTAACGCGGTGATCGTAAAGTGATCACTGGCCGGAAAATTCAGCACCAGATTGGCGCTGATGGTCTGCACCTTCACGTCTTGTGTGCCGGCGAGGTTCGTCGTCTGAACAAAGTCACCGACGGCCTCGAGGCTGACGCGGTCGCTGAGGTTGTAGCCGACTCGCGCGCCGCCACCGAAATGGTTTTCAAGTAGGAACGAGCGGTCGAATCGCCACCACGAGCCGAACCCGCTGAATTCGAGGGCCTGGGACTTTTGCGCCGCGACGGGGGAGGGATTCGCTACCAAGGTCAGGAATCCCGCCAGGAGAATCAGCCGCTTCATCGGACTCCTCCGGGCCCCCGGCCGCTCTAGGGAGCCGTCAATAGGACCGCGTTGAAGAGCAGCTTGAAGGTGCCGTGGGTCTGGCCCCGGAACTGTGGCC
>DASZNX010000082.1:0-6919 GCA_035551075.1 Gemmatimonadales bacterium
CAGGAGATCCTGGCGGGCGAGCATCGGTGGTTGGAGAATGACATCGTTGAATTAGAACAGTAACGTCGGCACGTCGTGCCACTCGTGCCGTCGTCTTACGCCGCCTGATGCGCGATCATGATGCTCCGCAACTTCTCCGGCGCGTCGCCACCGGCATCACCATACGGCGACGGATGGCCCTCCTGTTCCATCACCACCGACGGACAAACCAGCGCGAACTGACGGGCGCGAATCCGTTCCGCGGCATGCTGCGTCGCGACGGGTGACGCGATCACGACTTCGCGCGCACCAAGTCCCGCGGCCGCCTTCGCGGCGGCCAGCACCTTCCAGGGATAGATGATCTGCCCGTCGATAATGATCACCGTGCGTCCCTGCAGACTCTTCACCGGCCGTTGGGTACGATACAGAACGAGATCCTGCTTGACCCGCGCGCGCGATTCGTCGATCGCCGCGGACAGCTTCTCGAGCAGATTCATGCCCGGCTGAAAATCGGGATCCATCTCCGCGGGCGCGGATTCCGCCATCGCGCCGATCGGCGCGAGGTTGGCGCCGAGCTTGATGAACGCCGCCACCAGGACGTCGAACTGGGCGCCCATCGCTTTGGACGCGTGCGCCGCGATTTCCACGCCCTCGGGCGTGATGCCGAGCAGAATGGATTCTTTGTAGCCGCGCGCGGTGAGCTGTTGGCCGAGATGCGCGCCGGCACTCGAACGTGTGGGATAGAGACTGGGTCGGGGTTGAGCCACCGTTGGCCAAGATAAGAAAGCTATCGGCTAGCCGGTAGCCGGTTATCTTTTCGGCTCACCCTCCCAGGGACTCGCAGTGCCGAAGGACACGCTCACCGTCGTCGACAATCGCACGGGCAAGAGCTACGAGCTTCCCATCCAGGATGGGACAGTTCGCGCCGCCGATCTGCGCCAAATCAAGACGGGCGACGCCGATTTTGGACTGATGCTCTACGACCCCGCGTTCATGAACACGGCCGCGTGTCGCAGCGCCATCACGTTCATCGACGGCGACAAGGGCATTCTCCGCTATCGCGGCTATCCGATCGAGCAGCTGGCCGAGAAGAGCACGTTCCTCGAGACGGCGTACCTGCTGCTGCATGGCGAGCTTCCGACGGCGGCGGAGCTCGACGCCTGGGTGTACCAGGTGACCCATCATACCATCATCCACGAGAACATGAAGAAGTTCATCGACGGCTTTCACCACGACGCCCACCCGATGGGGATGTTCGTGAGCGCGGTGGCGGCGCTGTCGACGTTCTACCCCGAGGCGAAGCGGATTTTCGACGAGCAGAACCGCAAGAATCAGATCGTGCGGCTGATCGCGAAGACGCCGACGCTGGCCGCGTTCGCGCACCGGCACTCCGTCGGAATGCCCTATGCGTATCCGGACAACGATCTGAGCTACACGGGCAATTTCCTGAACATGATGTTCAAGACCACCGAGGTGAAATACGCAGCCCATCCGGTGCTCGAGCGCGCGCTCGACGTGCTGTTCATTCTCCACGCCGATCACGAGCAGAACTGCTCGACCAGCGCGATGCGCGGCATCGGGTCATCCCACCCCGACCCCTACTCCTGCATGGCGGGCGCCGCCGCGGCCCTCTACGGTCCGTTGCACGGCGGTGCCAACGAGGAAGTGCTGCGGATGCTGCGCGAGATCGGGTCGATCGACGCGATTCCCGCCTACATCCAGCGAGTCAAGAAGGGCGAAGTGCGGCTGATGGGGTTCGGGCACCGCGTGTACAAGAACTTCGACCCCCGAGCAAAGATCATCAAACAAATCGCCGAGCAGGTGTTCGATGTGACCGGCAAGAACCCGCTCATCGACATCGCGCTCGAGCTGGAGCGCATCGCGCTGCAGGAAGAGTACTTCGTCTCGCGCAAGCTATACCCGAACGTGGACTTTTATTCGGGGATCATCTACGAGGCAATGAAGTTCCCAGTGGACATCTTCCCTGTCCTCTTCGCGATCGGACGCACGCCGGGCTGGCTTGCCCAGTGGCAGGAAATGCTGCTCGACAAAGAGCAGAAGATCGCCCGGCCCCGCCAGGTATTTACCGGCCCCGACAAGCGGGATTATGTGTCGATCGAGAAACGGAGCTGAGGTCTCCCATGCCCACCTACATCCTGCTTTCGAACCTGACGGACGACGGCGCCAAGTCGCTCAAGTCGAATCCCAAGCGGCTGCAGGAAGTGAACAAGGAGATCGAAAAGTACGGGGCCAAGGTGACGGCGCAGTATGCGGTCCTTGGCCCCTACGATTTCGTAAGCGTCGTCGATTGTCCCGACAACGAGACCATCGCACGCGTTTCGGTGGAGCTGGCATCGCGGGGTTCGATTCGCCTTCTGACTCTCGCCGCTACGCCAGTTGCGAATTTCATTCGAACATTGAAACCGAAAGACTGAGGCGGTAAAGGGGCGGTAGGAGGCGGTAGGGGGCGGTACCGCCTCCGTACCGCCGCCTACCGCCTCTTACTGCCCCCTACCGCCCCTAATTACTCCTACCGCCTCTTACCGCCCCTACGCGGCCTCATCGATCGCTCGGGCTTCGCCGCCTCTGCGCTGGCAAGCCGCGGTTGCAGGGGCGGCACTGACGGCTCAAACCCCGGAATCACCTCTCGCGGGAAGCTCTGGCCGATGAGCCGCTCGACATCGGCCATCAGGAGCCACTCGTCCGGGGAGATCAGCGTCAGCGCGAGACCGCGCGCGCCGGCGCGAGCCGTGCGCCCCACGCGGTGCACATACACCTCGGGATCCGTCGGCACGTCGAAGTTCACCACCATCCGAATGCCTTCCACATCGATGCCCCGCGCCGCGATGTCGGTTGCCACCAGGATCTCGGCGCTCCCGTCGCGGAACTGATTCAGCGTACGGGTCCGGTTGCTCTGCGCCTTGTCGCCGTGCAGCGCATTGGCGTGGATGCCCTCCCGCTTGAGAAAGGTGGCGAGCTTGTCGGCGCCGAATTTGGTGCGCGTGAAGATCAACGTTTGGCCGGCGGGCTTGGCCTTGAGAATCGCCGCGAGCGCGCCGCGCTTCTGGAGTTTATCGACGGCGATGATCACGTGCTCGATCCCCTCGGCGGCTTGCGCGCGGCGACCGATTTCGACCGACGCGTGGCCGTTCAACGCGCGCCGCGCCAGCGCGTCGACCTCAGGCGAGATCGTCGCGGAGAACAGCATCGTCTGACGTTCTTCGGGCAGCGCATTCAGGATCCGCCGCACGTCGGGCGCAAAGCCCATGTCGAGCATGCGATCGGCCTCATCCAGCACGAGGACCTCGAGCCGCGAGAAATCGGCGTGGCCGCGCTCCATGTGGTCGAGCAAGCGACCCGGCGTGGCGACGACGATGTCGACGCCATGTCGCAGGGCGCGCGTCTGCGGGTCCATCCCGACACCGCCATAGATCGCGGCGCCCTTGAGGTGCGTATGACGCCCGTACGCCCTGATGCTGGCGGCGACCTGCTCGGCCAGCTCGCGCGTGGGAACGAGGATCAGCGCGCGGAGGGTGCTGCGAGGACCGCTCGACAACCGCTGCAGGATGGGCAGCACGAAGGCCGCCGTCTTGCCGGTGCCGGTCTGCGCCGATCCGATGAGATCGCGGCCGGCGAGCGCGAGCGGAATCGCCTCCGACTGAATGGGTGTGGGTTGCGCGTAGCCCTCATCGGCGACGGCGCGAACCAGTTCGGGCGCTAGGCCCAGAGCTGCAAATGGCATACTTCTCCTTCGATACACACGCGCGCCGTCAGGCAGCCCAATGCTGTCTGAGTTCTCAGCGCTGCTTCAGTTTTCGAACCTGAGGGATAAGACCGTGCGTGTGTTCAGCGACGGAGTCCCTGAGCGGGACTTCCGGAAGGAGCCAGCTCGCGGTTCTTTGCGCCGGAAAGATAACTACCTGGACGCCGAGATCAAAGACGCTGGGGGAGCAGTAGGGGCGGTAGGAGTTACTAGGGGGCGGTAAGCGGCGGTATGGAGGCGGTACCGCCTCCTACCGCCCCTTACCGCCAGCAATCAGATGCTCAGCGCCCTTACCTGCCGCGGCGCCGGATCCTGCGATCGCAAGACAATGCGCATCGCGTGAGTATCGAGATCGATGTCCCATCCGGCGATCCGCGGACGAACGAACTCCTCGGCATCCTCGGGCGTGAGACCTTCAGGCGTCGCGTCGAGAAACTCCATCAGCTTCATGCGCATCTCGAGATACGTGCAGCCATCGCGACTCGCCGCGATGCGAATGCCGACATCGTCGTCGAGTTGGCGCCGCACGAATCCCTGGGCGACTTCGAGCAACCGGCCGACGATCACGCGCTCCAGGAACCAGCCGTCTTTGCGACCCAAGCGCCGCGCCAGCGCGCGGGCACGGACCGGATCGAGGGCCAGGGCCAGAAACTGGCGCCGGATTTCGGGATGCGGCCGACGACGACTCTTGGTCTCCCCGTCCCGCTCGGCCTTCGCGCAGGTGGGCAGATCATTGCGGTGCAGCTTGAGAAACTTGGTCATCGGAGCATAGACGTCCATGCGGCCGGGAGCCGGGGGACGCCGCCGTCCGGCGACGAGATCAGCGATATAGACTTCAGACACCTGAACCGCGTCCGCCAACTCGCGGGGGGTGCGCTTCAGTTCACGCAGCCGACGCCGCACGAGCTCACCGACTTTGACGGGGCGCTTCAGGGGGAGGGCAGCCGCCATGTCACACTCCTTATGTTGCGGTATGAAACGCCCGCAGGTGCATCAGCAAGGGCACCATGCGGGCTGATGGACGGACAATATCGCTAAATACGGACAGAAACGGTAGTTCTGCGGGACTAATTCATCAGTTTGGCATAGCTAGGCAGTGCCGGACCCATCGAATAACCAGCGATCGCGCGACCGGCGGCCGGTTGCGATACAACTGGAGCTGTTAGAGACGCTACGAATCATTTCGGCTGCGCACCAACGCCGCCGTTCCAATTAGAGCGATCAGCGCGAAGCTGAACCACTGGATGGCATAGGACAGGTGGGGGCCGTTATCCAACACAGGCGGCGGCCAGCGGCGCGGCAACCCGCGCTCGGGATCCGGCCCCTCGAGTTGAATAACGAATGGCAGAAAGCCCTGCGTATCGACGTCGCCCCGGCCCCGCGGTGGAATCAGGCCGAGACCGACAATGGCGGCAGTATCGGGCTCTCGATACCGCGTCTGATCGACATGATACGCGTCAGGTGACGGGACCCACCCGCGATCAACCAGGACGCCCGATCCGTCCGCCAAACGCAACGGCGTAATCAGCGCCACGCCCGGAGTACCCTCGAAGCTCCGCCCCGGCCACGTCTTTTCGCGCGCGAAGTCATAGACGCCGCGTGCCGTGACGTGCCGCTGGCGTACCGAATCGAGAGGGACCGCGCCGCGCAGCTCGAGTGGCGGCAGCGCCCATCGCGCGGCAAGAACCGCATTGCGCGCACGGCGCTGGCCCAGCCGCTTGAGCTGCCAGATGCCGAGTGCGACACACCCCGACGCGACGAGCACCGCCGCGACGACCAGCGTTACGTCGCGCCGCTGCACAGCGCGAGCTTCGCCGCCCGAGACAGCCGGCGGATCGCCGCTTCACGACGCAGTGCCGCGCTCCGGTCCGGCAACGATTCGTGGTAGGCCAGCGTCAGTGGCCGGCGGGAACGAGTATAGGCGCTGGCCTTGCCCGTCTCGTGGAGCGCCAGCCGGCGATGCAGATCGTTGGTGATGCCGGTATACAGGGAGCCGTCGCGGCAGCGCAAGAGGTAGACCATCCAGGGCACGCGTCCAAGCTAGCGAGCCCTCCGGTCACGCGCCATTTTGCCGCGCGTGACTCTCGATCAGCGGCGTATCCTCGCCTGGTGTCTGTTCGATTTTGCAAACTCGGCGTACTCCGCCGTCATCGTCGTCGCGGTGTTCAGTGTCTACTACATCTCACACATCGTCGGCAACGAACACGGGCTCGGCGATCTGTGGTGGGGTCGCGCCATTTCGGTCTCGCTACTGCTGGTCGTACTGACCGGCCCGCTGCTTGGTGCCCTCGCGGACCGCCGAGGATTCCGCAAGCGCTTCTTCATTGCGTTTACAGTGTTGTCCATCGTGTCCATCGCCTTGTTCACGACACTCGAGCCGGGAATGGTCCTGCGCGGATTCGCGCTGATCGCGCTTGCCAACTTCGGTTTCGAGAGCTCCCAGATCTACTACAATGCGTACTTGCCGGACATCGCGCCGGCCGACCGGTTCGGAACGGTCTCCGGACTGGGCTTCGCCATCGGCTATCTCGGCTCGATCGTCGGCCTGGTCGTGGCACTCCCTCTGGTCAATTCCCGCCAATTCAATCTGCTCTGGCTGCTCGTGGCGGCTTTCTTCGCGGTCTTCTCACTTCCCGCGTTTCTCGCGATGCCCGCCGACCAGCCCCAACCTGAGAAACGAACGAACCTGGCGCGCATCGTCAGGGACGTGTTGGCGCACGAGCCGATGCGCCGTTTTTTGCTGGCGTTCTTTATCTACTTCGACGGCGTCGAAACGACGATTGTGTTCTCGGGCAGTTTCGCGGCGACGACCCTGCATTTCGGGGCCACGGATTTGATCAAACTGTTCCTCGCCGTTCAGTTCTCCGCTCTCGCCGGCGCCCTCCTGCTGGCGCGACCGACCGATCGCTGGGGCGCGAAGCGAGTCATCATCTTGACGCTGTTGCTGTGGATTGGTGTATCGATCAGCGCGTACTTTGCGCAAACGAAGCCGACATTCGTCGCGGTGGCCCTCACCGCCGGGCTGGGACTGGGCTCGATTCAGGCCGCGAGCCGAGCGTTGATGGCATCACTGATCCCGCGCGGCAAGGAGTCGGAGCTGTTCGGCTTCTACGCGCTCTGCGGCAAGTCGTCGTCGATCCTCGGCCCGCTGGTCTTCGGCGGCGTGTCGTACATCGC
>DASZNX010000083.1:0-7442 GCA_035551075.1 Gemmatimonadales bacterium
CTTCATCAACCCGCCGCCGCCCCCGCAAGCGAATTTCTACAACTATCCGTCCGATCCTTCGACCTACGATGTCGTGCAATTCTACGATGGGTCGTACGACCCCGGTGGGATCGGCATCCAGACGTGGCAGTGGAGTTTCGGCGACGGCGCAACGGCCACGGGGTCCGCCCCCACACATCGGTACGCCGCCGATGGCGATTATCAGGTGCATCTCACCGTCACGACCTACGATGGTCGCAGTGGCTCGATTGCCCGCGTGATTCCGGTTCGCACGCACGACGTCGCCATCACCAAGCTGACAGTGCCCAACGCCGCGAGCTCAGGACAGACGCGAAGTATCAGCGTCGGGGTGGTGAGCAACCGTTATCCTGAGATCGTCACCGTTTCCTTGTATAAGAGCGTGCCGGGTGGGTATCAGCAGATCGGTGCACTGCAACAGTCGGTGCCGATCCGCAGCTCCAACCGTACGACGAGCTTCAATTTCAGCTACACGTTTACCGCGGACGACGCGGTGGTCGGCAAAGTGACCTTCCGGGCAGTCGCGACGATTCAAGCGGGTCGCGATGCGCTACCGGCGGACAATGACGCTATCGCGCCGCCGACGAAGGTGAGCCGGTAAGCAGAGGCGATAAGAGGCGGTAGGGGGCGGTAAGGGGCGGTAAGGGGCGGTAGGAAATACACCTACCGCCTCCTACCGCCCCCTTTCCGCCTCTTACCGCCCCTACCGCCCTACCGCCGGTATCTTTAGTACTATGTCATCCATTCGGATTGCGCTGTCGCAATTCAGGCCCACGAAGGGCGAGTATTCCGACAACGTCGCTCGGATCGGCGCGGTGGTGAGTCAGGCCGCGCAGCTCGAGGCCAAACCCGATCTCGTCGTGTTCCCCGAGACGGCGACATCCGGCTACTTCGTGGAAGGTGGCGTGAAGGAGCTGGCCGTCACGGCCGGCTCACTCGCCCGTGATCTGGCTGCCGCCTATGAAGGCCCACAGATCGACGTCGCGGTGGGTTTCTACGAGCGCTTTCAAAATCACATCTACAACTCGGCGTTGTACGTGACGCTTGGTGGGCCGAAATCTCTCCCCGAAGTTCGCCACGTCCACCGCAAGGTCTTCCTGCCGACGTACGGCGTGTTCGACGAAGAGCGGTTCGTCGATCGCGGTCAGGACGGGGTGCGGTCGTTCGACACGGGCTGGGGCGGAAAGGCGGCGATCCTGATCTGCGAGGACGCGTGGCACTCGCTGGCAGCGACGGTCGCCGCGCTCGAGGGCGCGCAGTTGATCATCGTGCCGAGCGCGTCGCCTGCCAGGGGATTGGGTGAGGATGAGGATTGCGAAGGCGTGACCCTCCCGGCGTCCGTCGTGCGGTGGGAACGCATCGTGCGCGGCATTGCTGAAGAGCACGGGGTGTTCGTGGCGCTCGCGAACCTCGTGGGGTTCGAGGGTGGCAAGGGCTTCCCCGGCGCGTCGGCGGTGATCGATCCGACGGGGAAGATCGTGGCGCGCGGCCCCCTATTCGAGGAGGCGTTGCTCACCGCCGACTTGGACCTCGATTCGTTGACCACCGCGCGCTCGGATTCGCCGTTGCTGGCGGACTTGCAAAGCGCGTTGCCCGTCCTCACGAAAAGCTTGAGCGGCGATAAACAGTCGCAGCAGGTCCGCTTCGATCCGGCGCCGAACGGCCGGCCCACACCCCACGCCCCACGCACCACGCGCACGGTCGTGGTCGCCCCCACCCCCAAGTCCGCGGAAGACGATCCCTTGGCCATTGACCCCGAGCTCACCAGAAAATGGCTGGTGAGTTTTCTCAAGGACGAAGTCGTGCGCCGTCGCGGATTCAAGAAAGGTCTGGTGGGTCTGTCGGGAGGCGTGGATTCCGCGCTCACCGCGTTCCTCGCCGCCGAAGCGCTCGGCTCGGACAATGTCATCGGCGTCCGGATGCCATATCGCACGTCGAGCCCGGACAGTCTCGCTCATGCACAGCTCGTCATCGATAAGCTCGGCATCTCCGCCCTGACGATCGACATCTCGGATGCGGTCGACGGTCTGCTGAAGCAGGTCGGCGATCACGATCCGCACCGGCTCGGCAACATCATGGCGCGGGAGCGGATGATCGTGCTGTTCGATCTCTCTGCCAAACTCAAAGCGCTGCCGCTCGGCACCAGCAACAAGTCGGAGCGGCTGCTCGGTTACTTCACCTGGCATGGCGACGATGCGCCGCCGGTGAATCCCCTCGGCGATCTGTTCAAGACGCAGGTGTGGGCGCTCGCGCGGCACGTTGGCGTACCGGAAGCGATCGTCAGCAAACCGGCGACCGCCGACCTGATCACGGGGCAGACCGATGAAGGAGACCTGGGCGTCTCGTACGTCAACGCCGACCGCATCCTCTATCACCTGATCCGCGGCGAAACCCCACACGGCTTTACTAAGGAAGAGGTCGACATCGTCCGGAAGCGGCTCGACTCGACTCACTGGAAGCGCCGGCTCCCAACGGTAGCAGTCCTGTCCCAGACGGCGATCGGCGAGTTCTACCTGAGGCCGGTGGATTACTGATGCCGGCCCCAAAGCCGACGGGGCCGACCCGCCATCCACGCGAGTCCGAAGCCGTCCTTACCGAGCTCATGTTGCCGCAGCACGCCAACATCATGGGTAACGTCTTCGGCGGCGTCATCCTCGCGCTCGTGGACAAGGTCGCCGCGGTGTCCGCCATCCGTCACGCGCACCGCGAGTGCGTCACAGTATCGGTCGACAAGGTCGATTTTCGCGAGCCGATTCATGTCGGCGAGCTGGTCACCGCGCTCGCCCGTGTCAATTTCGCGGGCCGGACCTCGATGGAGGTCGGAGTGAAAGTGCTCGCCGAGAACGTGCTGACGGGCGACAAGCGGCACACGAATTCGTGCTACGTCACCTACGTCGCGCTCGACGAGAACGGCAAGCCAACCGAAGTTCCCGGCATCGTTCCGGAGACTCCGGATGAGAAGCGGCGTTATGACCGGGCCGCGAAGCGGCGGGCGAATCGGGTCATGGAGCGCAGGTATGATCAGGGACGTGGCGAGTAGGCGCACCCATGAAAGTCGTTCTCGTCCTTAGCGGGGGCGGCGCCAAAGCCATCGCCCACGCCGGCGCGTTCCGGGCGCTCGAGCAGGCGGAGATCGTTCCGAGCCACATCGTCGCGACATCGATGGGCGCGGTCATCGGCGCGGCGCTGGCTGCCGGAATGCCGTTCGATCAGGTGCGGCGCCGCGCGATGGGATTGCGGCGGAAGGACATCGCGCCGTTCGATCCGCGCGTCCTGGTCACCGGCCTGTTTGCCCGCAGCCTGTTTCGGGCCGCCGGCCTGCGGCGCGCCATTGCGCAAATTGTTCCGAAGACGCGCTTCGAGTATCTGCGGATTCCCTTGACCGTCACGGCGGCCGACCTCGACACTGGCGAGCTGCTGTTATTGGGCGGACCCGAACGGCGCGGCAGCGCCATGGAGCGGCGCGGCAGAGACATCGAATTGGGTGACGCGTTGTACGCGACGTGCGCGCTGCCGCTGTACTTCCCGCCGCTCGAGGTGGACGGCAGGCGTCTCGCGGACGGCGGCCTGCGTGCGGTGCTGCCGATCGAACAAGCGCGCGCGCTCGAACCGGACGCGGATCTCTTCATCGCGGTCGATGTCGGCCCAGGCTTCGATGAGCGCACGGCGAGCACCGATGGTCCTCCGCCGGCGCCCCTGCCCAACGTCGTGCGCGTCCATGGGGAAGCGCTGCGGATCATGATGGCCGACCAGACGAAACGCGTGCTCGCGGATTGGCCGCCTGACGGGCAGGGTCCACGCCTGGTCTACGTGCGGGCCGTGGCAGAAGGTGAAGCGACATTTGCGGTGGACAGGGTGCAGGATTACGTCGAGATGGGCTATCAGGCGACGAAAAAGGCGTTAGGATAGGCGTTGAGTGAGGGAAATCCCATGCGCGCGTCTGAAGTAATGATTGCCGATCCTGTCGTCGCCGCGGCGGGTGCTACTTCGTCAGAAGTAGCCGCCTTGATGCGCGTGAAGAACATTTCCGTTGTGCCAGTCGTCGATAATCCTAAAGATCGCCGCTACATGGGGACGATTTCCGATCGAGATATCGTCGCGCGCTGCGTTGGCGCCGGTCACGATCCAACGGATTGCTCGGCGGCCGATCACGCGCGGACCGACACTCCCATCGTGAAGCCCGAGACGGAGCTGAAGGGGTACAAAGTCGCGAAGCAATTGGACCCAACCGATCATCATGTTCGTTCGACGATCGTGGTCCTGAACGGCGAAAAGAAAGTCGTCGGGTTCATCCCGCATCCCGAAGCAATCGACGGCATTCAGGTTCAGGACTAGTTCCTGATCATTAATAACTGATGGCTCACAAGTTTTTTTCGCTGGCCGATGCCAACAAGACCCTTCCCCTGGTGAAGCGGATCGTTCAGGATATCCTGACTGTCTATCCTCACTGGAAGGATCTCGTGGCGCAGTACGAGCTCATCGCGGCCCGGGCTCGGCCCGAGTGGGGCGAGTCGGCCGAGCAGCTCGCGCTGAAGGCCCAGATCGACACCGTCGCGGGGAAAATCAACAGCTACCTCGGCGAGCTGGAGCAGGTCGGCTGCGAGTTCAAGGGATTCGATGAAGGCCTGGTGGATTTTCATGGACGGCTCGACGAGCGGGAGATTCTCTGGTGTTGGAAATTCGGCGAGGATCGCATAACACACTGGCATGAGCTCGATGCCGGATTCGCAGGGCGTCAACCACTGCCCGAAGTACGGAGCGGCACATGAGATTTTGGTTGTTCGTCCACGTGATCGGATTCGTGGCGTGGATTGGTGGCGGACTCGCGGTGATGCTGACCGGCATCACGGCCAAGTATTTTACGCCCGATCAACGGCTGGCCGTGTATCGCACGATGGCGATGGTGAGTCGCAGTCTCATCGGACCTGGAGCGGTCCTCGTCGTCCTGAGCGGGCTCATCCTCTCGGTGCCGTATTTCCAGGTCGCGACCGTGCCGTCCTGGCTCATGGCGATGCAAGTGTTCGGCATCCTCGGCGCGATCGTCGCGGTCGCGATCGTGACGCCGACAGCGGCGCGGCTGGGCCGACTCGATCTCGATCCGCGCGGGGAGCTGCCGGAGACCTTTGCAGGATTACGAAGGAAGCAGGCTCTCTTCGCGACACTCGCAGGTGTCCTCGCGCTCGCGGCGCTCATCGCGGGCACGGTTTTCCGGGGCTGAGCCATTAAACCTTCCGTGACCATCCCTCCCCTTTCGGGGTCGTTGTCGGGGGTAACGAACCCCTTGCCGGAGTGTCGTCCTCAATTCTCTGACCCGGGGTGGCGGGCACGAGTGCGCGGCCTGGTACTCTTCGATTTCGGCGGAACATTGGATGCGGATGGCGCTCGCTGGAGCATTCGGTTTCACGCCGCCTATCGCGCGGCCGGTGGCAGGCAATCATTCGCGGCCTTCGAGAAAGTCTTCCGCGAATCTGATCGCGCGCTCGGGCGCTACTCCGGCATCGAGAGGCTGGGATTCCGCGCCATGGTCGACGCTCAAGCGGCGCTATTGTTGGCCCGGCTCCCCGATGGCGCCGGGTTGTCACCGCAGGTAATTGCCGATCAATTTCACTCTACTACGTGCGCCGTCGTGCGGCGCAATGAAGCGCTGCTCGAGCGGCTGCAGCAGTCGTACCACCTGGGCGTCGTCTCGAACTTCACGGGCAATCTCGCGCTCTGTCTGGAGGAGCTCGGAGTGATGAAATATTTCAGCGTGGTTGCCGATTCGGGACGCGTGGGCGTGACGAAACCCGACTCACGCCTCTTCAGGCACGCGCTGACATTTCCGGGACTCGTCGCGAGTCCGGCCTGGATGGTCGGCGATAACTTCGAATCCGACATCCGTCCCGCGGCCGCGCTCGGGATGTCCACGGCGTGGCTCGCGCCCGAGGGCACCAAGTCGCCTGAGGCGGGACTTCCCACCGTGCGCTTGAAGACACTGGCCGATCTGGCCGCGGTGCTCGATCGATGATGCAAGGCCTCATTCTCGCCGGCGGACGCGGCTCGCGACTCGCAGCCGAAGGCGTCGCGACCCCGAAGGCCCTGGTCGAAGTCGCCGGGCGGCCGCAAATCGTGCACCTGGTGGAGACGTTCGCGGGGCTGGGTTGCGAAACGATCACCTGCATGGTGCGGGACGACGTGCCGACCGATTGGTATGCTCGGGTAAAGGCGGCCAATGTCACCGTAAGATCCTGTCACACCCCGTCTTCGCTCCACACGCTTGCCGCGGGCCTGGCGGTCGCGCCGCCGGGACCGGTGTTCTGTGCAATGGTCGACACGGTCATGCCGGTTGCGGACTGGCGTCGGGTGTACCAAGCTGTGACGGACCGTCTTGCGACGGGGTCACTAGCCGTGCTTGCGGTGACTCCTTTTGTGGATGACGAATTGCCTGTATACGTGACCCGTGATGCGGCCGGTTTCGCGATTGAAATCGCGGATCGGCCTTCCGCCTCCGTTCCCCCTCCCCCGGGTGCCGCCGGCTCGCCGGTGGTTACCGGGGGCGTGTACGGTTTCAGCGCCAGCGCGCGACGGCTCGCCGGCGTTGCGGTCGCGTCGCTGCATCGCATGCGCGCCTTCCTCAAGTTATTGGTCGAACTGAAGACGCCCGTGGCCACCGTCGAAGTGCCGCGTATCATCGATCTCGACCACAAGCGTGACCTGGAAGCCGCAGAAGCCTGGCTGGCGGCTAACGTGGAGCGGTGAAGCGCCTCGTCGCGCTGTATCGCAACCCCACGTACTCGCCGGCGGCGCACCGGCGCAACGACACGGCCATTCTCGACGACACCGTCGCGATGCTCGAGCGGCGCGGCTGGTCGGTGACGCGGACCGACGAAGCCGACGTCGCGGTGGGCCGCTTGCCGGCTGCCGAGCTCTACGTGAACATGTGCCAGGGGCCCGCGGCTTCGGAGCGGCTGCTGAACCTCGTGCCGCGCGAGGCGCTCGCGGTCAATCCTCCAGAGAGCGTACTCAATTGCCACCGTCATCGACTCGTATCACGGATGGCGGCCGCTGGATTGCCGTTCCCTCGCACCCTGATCGTGCCCACGGCAGATCCCCAGTCGCTCATTCCGCTGGTGCACCAGCTCAACGGCGATGGGCGTCCCGTATGGGTGAAGCGCGGTGACGTGCACGCGGAAACCAGCGCCGACGTAGTCGAGACGAAGGAAGCCGGAGTCACGGACGCGATCGCCGCATTCGCCGAGCGCGGCGTCACGCGTGTAGCCCTCCAGGCGCACGTGCCGGGCCCCATCGTGAAGTTCTACGCCGTCGCCGATGGCCGCTTTTTCTCCTGGTATCCCGCGGATGGCCCGCGCGATCGGAAACCCGAGGTCGCGGAAGACCGGTTCAAAACGGTCGTTTTTGCCGCGGCGCGTGCGGTCGGGTTGGAG
>DASZNX010000084.1:0-8895 GCA_035551075.1 Gemmatimonadales bacterium
GTCCGGGTCCCGGGACTCCTCGCGAAGGTGCCGTGAATAGCGTCGAGCGCCCGTTGTCGGTGCTGATGCTGACGAGCGAGTGGCCGCAAAACCTCGAGCACACCGCCCACTTCGTGGCGCGGCAGGCGCGCTTTCTCCAGAACGCGGGCGTGCGCGTGGAAGTCTTCCCCTTTCGAGGAGACAAACGGCCACAGAAGTACGCGGCGGCGTGGCTCAAAGTCCGGCGGCGCCTCGCGCGCGGCAACTTCGATCTCATGCACGCGCAGTTCGGGCAGAGCGCGCTGCTGGCGCTGCCGAAACGATTGCCGCTCGTGATCACATTCCGAGGCGATGACCTCCTCGGTGTTGTGGGTAATGACGGACGGCCGACTCGCGCCGGCCGCGTGCTGCAGCGGCTTTCGCGGCTGGCCGCGCGGTTCGCCGATGCAGTGATCGTCGTGTCGCAGCACATGGTGAAGTACCTGCCGCCCGGAAGGCCCATCCACGTCGTGCCGTCGGGGCTTGACCTGGACTTGTTCCGCCCCCAACCCCAGGGTCCCGCCCGCGCGCGCCTCGGGCTGCCCATGGACGAGCGCCTGGTCTTGTTCGTGGGCGAGCCCGCCGAAGCCCGCAAGCGCTTCGATCTCGCGCGCAGCGCGATCGACAAAATCGATCCTTCGCTTCGCGCGCGTATGGTGGTGGCCTGGAAAGTGCCGCATGAGCAGGTCCCGGATTACATGGCCGCGTGCGACGCGCTCGTCTTTACGTCCCTCCAGGAAGGCTCACCCAACGCCGTCAAGGAAGCGCTCGCCTGTGATCTGCCCGTTGTCTCTGTTCCCGTCGGAGATGTCGCCGAGCGCCTGCAGGGCGTCGAGGGATGCGAGCTGTGCGCCGATGACCGCGCCGAGACCATAGCGGCGGCGCTGACGCGGGTCCTGGCGCGGGGTGGGCGGATCGCCGGCCGCGCCGCGGTCCGACCCCTCGAGGAGCAACTACTGACGCAGAAGATCATCGCGATTTACCGGGAGGTCGTGCAAGGCGCGGCCGAGCGATCCCGTGCATCGCGGCTCTCCGCAGTGCGCCCACCCGCGACCTGAGGACGCGCAACCCATGTGCGGGATCGTTGGGATCGTCTCGTTCAACGGCACGTCGATCGACCCGATCGTGCTCGAACGCATGAACAACCGCCAGGCGCACCGCGGGCCGGACGGCGCCGGTTATCTCTTCGGCTGGCCGGCGGATGGGCGCTTCACCGACGTGCTCGTACGCGACATCGAGCGCTGGGAGGGTCGCGATGATATCCGTGTAGCCCTCGGCCACCGCAGGCTCGCGATCATCGATCTCTCTGATCGCGGCATCCAGCCGATGGTCGCGGACGGTGCCTCGATCGTGTTCAACGGCGAGATCTACAATCACCGCGAGCTGCGCGCGGAGCTGGAGCGCGCGGGCATTCGGTTCAAGACGAGAACCGATACGGAGGTCCTGCTGCAGGCGTACCGCCGCTGGGGCGAGGACTGCCTGGAGAGAGTCCAAGGCATGTTCGCGTTCGCCATCTGGGACCGCCGCTTCGGCCGCCTGTTTTGCGCGCGGGACCGCCTGGGGATCAAGCCCTTCTACTACGCCACGCCCGCCGGCTGCTTCGTGTTTGCGTCGGAGATCAAGACGCTGCTCGCATTCCCCGGCCTCACCCCGGTCGCCGATGACGACGCGGTCTTCGATTATCTCGTCCACGGCAACTGCGACTACGGCGAGCGGACGGTATTTCGTGGCATCAAGGCGCTCCCCGCGGCGCACGCGCTGACCGTGGACTACGGCACGGGACAGGTCAACGTGCGCCGTTACTGGGAGCTGCAGCCACCGGCCTCACGCAACGGCACGACCGACGCGGCCCGTCTCGAGCGGCTCAGGGAGCTGCTGCTCGACACGACGCGCTCGCATCTGATCAGCGATGTGCGCGCCGGCAGCTGCCTGAGCGGCGGAATCGATTCCTCCACCGTCGTTGCGCTGATCGGGAAGATCTGGCGCGACCAGCCCGAGGCGGCGACCGCGGTGGGCGATCGGTTTTTCACGTTCACGTCGTGCTGGGAATATCCGGAGCTCGATGAGCGACAGTACGCACTCGCGGCGGCGAACGCGATGGGCGCCACGCCGCACCTCATCTTTCCGACCGCCGATGACTTCTGGGAAGTCTTCGAGCGCATGGCGTGGCACCAGGACATGCCCTTCTTCTCGATCAGCTTCTACGCGCAGTGGTGCGTGATGCGCGCGGCCCGCGATGCGGGCGTGAAGGTGCTGCTCGATGGACAGGGCGGCGACGAAGTCTTCGGGGGGTACGCCAAGTTCCGCTACGCCTACCTCATGTCGCTGCTCCGCTCGGGTCAGTGGGGTCGGATGACGCTGGAGGCCGGCCACATGGTCCGTCAGGGCGACCTGTATGTGCTCGACCTCCGCAGAGGCTACCGCTATCTGCCCAGCTCGCTGCGGCGCCTGCTCGGCGTGGACTCGCTCCTGCAACGCACGCTGCAAACGGATTTCCGCCGCGCGATCACGACGGAGAGCACCCCCGCAACCCGGTGGTGGCGCTATGCGTCCGACGCCGCGAAGCCGGACAACGGCTGGACGCTGATGCAACGGATTCAGGTCGACGACCTGATGATCGACACCCTCCCGCAGCTGCTGCGCATGGAGGACCGGTCGTCGATGGCATTCTCGCTCGAGGCGCGCGTGCCGCTGCTCGATCATCCCCTCGTCGAGTACGGCGTGGGCCTCCCCGACCACCTGAAGGTGCATGACGGCTGGAGCAAGTACGCGATCCGCCAGGTGATGCAGGGAACGATGCCCGATCAGGTGCGCCTGAGAACGGCGAAGCTGGGATTCGCCGCCCCCGATCGCCGGTGGCTCGCGAACGAGCTGCGCCCGCGCGTCGGCGAGCTGATTGACGGAGGATTGCGGTGCGAGCGCTACGTCGATCCGGTGCCATTGCGGCGCTGGTACGAGTCGCCACAGGCGGACGGCGCCAATACCGAATCCTATCTCGGGCTCTTCCGGGTACTGGCGCTCGAGATGTGGATGCGGGCGTTCAGCGTCTCCTAAGAGCGCTTCAGCACGAAGACATCGAATACCGGCCCGGTCGTGTGGAGCGGAAGAAACGACCCGCCGATCGGGCTCGGGGGCGCGACACCAGTCATCGGAATCGAGATCGTGCCGCCCTGGTAGGTGCCCGTCGTGACAGGGTTGCCGAAGATATTCTGGACATTCCAGATCTTGTACGAGTCGCCCGAGCTCAACACCGATCCGATCGACACCGGCACCGAGCTTTGGGAGCCCCAGTTGTAGATGATGATCGTGGCCCGCCCCGCTTCGTACAGATTGGGACGCACAATCACCTGCGTCGTCGTCGGCAGGGTGGCCGAGGACGCATCGGACGCGCCCGTGGCGTTCTGCCAGCTCCCGAACGTGTAGTTCGCGCCGTTGAATTGCCACGCCTGCGCGGCCGGGTCGCGGTAATGTGTGTTGCCGCTCCAGTGCTGCGTCGCCGGTGAGTTGGGATCGTGTTGCGCGACGACCTGACTCGTGCCCTGAATCGTATTCCCCTGGACGGTGAGGTCGCTCCAATAGCCCAGGTCGAAGGTCTCGCTTCCACCGACAATCGTGTTGTTACTGACGAGCGCCGTCCCGTTGGCGAGCGTCTGGTAGCCGATCCGCATGTTCCAGTAACCCACACCCGCCGAGAAAAACAGACTGTTGTTCGTCACACTGTCGTTATCAGCGACCACCGTACCGCCTAATTGCAGATTGGCATTGTCGTAATCGGACGGAGTCCCGCTGTTGAACACCGCGTTACCGTCGAGCACGAGGTTCTTCAGGGCCTGATTCCCCTGGGCGTACGCGTGAATCCCGAACCCGAATTGATCGAAGATGATGTTATCGCGCGCGATCTTCCACCCAATCCCATCGTTCTTGATGTAGATGCCGTGGCCATCGGAACGCCCGCCGGTTCGGGCATTCTCCACACCGCCGTTGAAAATGATGCAACCGTAAATCTCGATGTTGTGCGCCGTGTTTTCGGTGTAGAAACCGTGACCCGTATCGTGGATGATGAGGTTGACGAACTTGAGATCGTGGCCGCTCGGGAGGATGTAGATCCCCGTTGGCCGTAACGCCGTACCGGTCCCCGACTCACCCATTCGCGCCGTGCTCGACTGCATGACCTCGAAATCGCGATAGATCGCGTAACTGCCCGAGACGGTCAGGGTCTCGATGCGATTGGCCCCGCCCGTGCCTCCGTCGATCTTGGCCCGCTCACCCGGGTAGCCGCTCACCACGATGGCATTGCCGGCGACACCCGACAACGCGGAGGAGAACTGCCCCGAGTACGTGCCGACGCGTAGCCAGATGGTATCCCCGGGCTGGACCTTGCCGTTGCCTCCGTCGAGCGCGGTCTGGAGGTTCCAGGGCCTGGCATTCGTCCCGTCGCCGCTGCTGGTACCGTTCATCGTGACGTACCAGCCCGCGTGCGTCCCCGGTGGCGGCGGTGGTGACGGCTCCATCGGACTTGCGCGTTTGCACGCGATAATGCCGACAATCGCAATCAGCATGCGGACGCGGCGCACCATTTCTCCGGGTTGGTGGGGGGGACATAACACTCAACGCGCGACACGGGCTGTCAACGGCGCGCCATGACACAGATGTGAGGCGAACCTGTAGCCGCGATGTGGCATTCGTCACGACCGCGGATGGGTGGCGCGCGAACAACGCCGGTCGCGACGCGCTAAGCCACTGACACGGCGATACTTGACGCCCCCCAGACGAACTGGCGCCACAGACCCAGTCGGCACAGTTCCTGAGTGGAGGACGGCCAAAATGATCCCACCTCCGCCTCCGCCCCCGCCGTCAACAGTTGAAGCTCTCGCGCCCGCGCCGTCATATAGCGGCTCGCTGCTGCGCGTGCGCCGCCTCCTGCTCGATTGGAGCCGCGGGTTCGAAATCCATTATTTGCGGCATCCCGTCACACGCTGGATGGTGAAGGTATTGCTGGATCTGGCGTGCGGTGCCGGCGCCGTCCTTGTGGCGCTCGCCGTGGATGGCAATCCCACGCAGCTCCAGCCCGGCGACATCGCAGCGCTCGCGATCGCCGTCGGCTCGCTGCTCGTGCTCGCGCACATCGCGCGCGGCAGCCACCGCACGATCTGGCGGTATACGAGTCTGCGCGAAGCGAGCGCCGTTGCGGTGTCCGCGGCGCTGGTCGGCGTAGCCCTCATGATCGGGCGCCGGTTGGGCTGGGTGCCGGTCTCGGGCGCCGTGGTGCTGTCCGTATCGCTCTTGACGCTGTTCAATGCCCTCGGCATGCGCGCCCTGCGCCGCTGGCAGGTGAATCGGCCCTGGCGGCGTCGTCACGCCCGCGAAGCGCCCACATATCTGCGCGCGCCCCGCCGCATCTTGATCGTCGGCGCCGGCCGCCGCGGACTGTCGATCGGTCGCGAGCTCGTCGAGCGCGGCACGGCCGCAGTCGAGCTCGCGGGATATCTCGATGACGATCCCGCCAAGCGCGACGCGATTCTGAACGGTGCGCGCGTGCTGGGCCGGGTCGATGACGCACTGGACGTCTGCGATCGCTATCGCATCGCCGAAGTCATCGTCGCCATGCCGTCCGCCGATCCGGCGTTCGTCCGGGGGTTCGTCCGGCGGCTGGAAGCCGTGGGCGTCCGCACTCGCGCCGTCCAGGACGTCGAGCGGTTCGTGAACGGCCGGGAGCTGCATCGTCCGGGCGCGGCCACGCTCCACGAGCTCATCGGCAAGACGCCAGGCCGCGATCGGGGCATCTCGGCAACAGCGACGGATCACGGCCGCCGCCGTGTGCTGATCACCGGCGGCGCCGGCTACATCGGCTCGCACCTGGTCCGCATGCTCCTCGACCGCGGCTATCATGTGCGGATCCTCGATCGGTTCGACTACGGTCAGGTCGGCATCCAGGGACTGAGTCATCCGAACTTCGAGATCATCCAGGGCGACGTCTGCAGCACCCGCGACGTGAGTCGCGCCGTCAGAAACGTCGACGGTGTCATCGCGCTCGCGGCAATCGTGGGGGATCCAGCCTGCAATCTCGACCCCGAAGAAACGGTCAACCTCAACTACGCTTCGACCAAGATTCTCGCGGAAACGTGCAACTTCTACGGGGTCCGCCGCCTGGTGTTCGCCTCGAGCTGCAGCGTGTATGGCGCGAGCAGCAAGGGCCTGCTCACCGAGCGTTCCCGTCTCAATCCCGTATCGCTCTATGCGCGGACGCGGGTGCTCAGCGAAAACATCCTGTTCGACCGGCATGGCGACGTGGAGCCCGTGGTCGTGCGACTGGCGACCGTGTTTGGGCTGTCGCCGCGCATGCGCTTCGATCTGGTCGTGAATACCATGACGGCCCGGGCGGCGACCGAGGGCCGCATCAGCGTTTTTGGGGGCAACCAGTGGCGTCCGAACGTGCACTGCCGGGACGCGGCACGTGCGTTCGTGATGGCACTGGAAGCCCCCGCCAGTGACGTGGCCGGGGAGATCTTCAACCTCGGCGGCGATGAGAACAACCACCGCATCGGTGACATCGGCGACATGGTGGCCCAGATTGTCGGCGGCGTCGAGGTCGAGCGCCGCGATGAGGTGGCCGACCCGCGCGACTACCGCGTGAGCTTCGCCAAAATCCGCCGCGTCCTGGGCTTCGAGCCCGAGCATACCGTCGCGGACGGCATTCGCGAAGTGTGCGCCGCCGTGCGGGCCGATCCCGCCCTGCGGCGTTGGCAGGAAGCGCGCTTCCACAACGTGCAGGCACTGCAGCAGACCTTTGTGGCGCCCCGGCGGCGGCGCGAGGACTTCGCCCCGGTGCGCAACCTCGCGCAAGCCTGAAGAACCCGGACTTTCTCATCGTTGGAGGCGGTATCATCGGCGTCACGCTGGCGCTGGAGCTGCGCCGCCGCCATTCCGATGCCGCCATCACGCTGCTCGAAAAGGAACCGGCCTGCGGCCGGCATGCGAGCGGCCGCAACAGCGGCGTGCTGCATGCGGGCTTCTACTACGCCGCCGACAGCCTCAAGGCGCGATTCACGCGCGACGGCAACGCGCGGCTGACCGCGTACTGTCTCGAGCGCGGATTGCCGATCAATCGCTGCGGCAAGCTGGTGGTGGCGCGCACGCCGGCGGAGCGCTCCGGTCTCGAGCAGCTCCTCTCCCGCGGCCGAGCGAACGGTGTGCAGCTCGACGAGATCACCGCGACCGAGGCGCGCGACCTGGAACCGCGCGTGCGGACGTGCGAGCGCGCGCTGTTCTCCCCGACGACCTCCTCGGTAGATCCCGTCGCCGTGTTGCAGTCGCTGGTCACAGACGCCGCCGGTGCCGGAGTCACGATTCTTTCCGGAGTGGCCTACCTCGGGCGGTCCGGCAGCGCGGTGCGCACCTCGACGGGCACGCTCACGCCGGGCTACTGCATCAACACGGCGGGCCTCTACGCCGACCGGGTTGCCCGCGAATGGGGTTTCTCGGAGCGGTGGCGCATCGTGCCGTTCAAGGGACTGTACCTCCAGAGCGCACCCGGCAGTGCGACGTTCGGCCGGCATATCTATCCGGTTCCCGAGCTGAGCCGCCCGTTCCTGGGCGTGCACGTCACCGTCAGCGTCGACGGCGGCGCGACGCTGGGGCCGACGGCGATTCCCGCATTCTGGCGCGAGCAGTACAACGGCTGGAGCCGGTTTGATGCGGGGGAATTCATCGACGTGCTCGTGCGCGACGCCGAATTGTTCTTGCGCAACGCGTTCGGCTTCCGCGCGCTCGCGTTCGATGAGCTGCGCAACTACCGCCGCAGTCGTATCGTCGCGTTGGCTGCGGAGCTTGCCGATGGCATTCGCCTCGCTGACTTCCCGGAGTGGGGCCGGCCGGGGATCCGGGCCCAGCTGGTCGATATTCGCGAGCACCGTCTGGAGATGGATTTCAAGTACGAGGGCGACGACCGCTCCTTCCACGTGCTGAACGCGGTGTCGCCGGGATTCACCTGTTCCCTGCCCTTTGCCGCCCATCTCGCGGATGAGATCGACAGGCTGCGGCGGTAGCTAGGGTCCGCTGGAAGTCACCAGAAAGACGTCAAATGCCGGGCCGGTCGTGATCGGTGTCCGCGGCGATCCACCTATCGGGGTAGGCGGCGTGATCCCGGTCATCGGAATATTGATCGAGCCGCCGCTGTACGTTCCGCTCAGGAGCGGCGCGCCGAAGACATTCTGCACGCTGCGCACTTCAAAGTGCGCGCCAACGGGCACGACGTTGACGAGGCTGACCGGCACCGTGGACTGGGCGCCCCAATTGTAAATGACCACGTGCGCCCGTCCCGGCTCATACTGATTCGGCCGCACGAACACTTGCGTCGCGAGCGGCTGGCCCGGGGTCGCCTGGTCGGTTGACCCCAGGCCGGAGTTCGTTTTCCAGCCGGCGAACGTGTAATCCGTGCCGCGGAACGTCCATTCGGTGAGCGTAGGATCGCGCCAATAGCGATTGGCCTGCCACTGCCACCCCACCGTGCTGGTGTCGTGCACGTTTACCATCGTGCTCGTACCGACGGTCGTGTTGGAGGAAATGTTCGGCGTCTGCCAATACCCCACGTCGAGCGTGGCCCCGCCGCCAACGATGTAGTTGTCGTGCGCAATCACGGTGCCGTTCATCTGAGTCTCAAACCCGAGCCGCGCATTGATGAATCCCGAGGCCCCGGGTGAGAAGTACAACATGTTATTGGTCACCGTGTCGTTATCGGCGATTTCGCGACCCCCGATCTGGAGGTTCGGGTTGTCGAAGCCGGACGGCGTCCCGTTATTGAAGAGGACGTTTCCGTCGATCACGATGTTCCGCAGCTGAGCGGATCCGATTCCTGTGAAGGCGTGCACCCCGTAGCCG
>DASZNX010000085.1:0-9883 GCA_035551075.1 Gemmatimonadales bacterium
ACGGCGCGCCTCGGCTCGTGCCACCGAAACGCCCAGTGAGGTCAGCCGGTAATAGCGGCGTCGTTCGTCGTCATGCTCCGGATCTGCGCGCTCGCCCGCTTCCTCCACGAGGCCTGCTTCGAGCAGGCGCTTCAGGGCGCCGTAGAGGGTCCCGGGACCCAGTTGCACCGACCCCTCGGAGCGCGTGACCACACTTTTCATGATAGCGTAGCCATGCAGCTCGTCGTCGGTCAGCGCGAGCAGGATTTGGAATGTTGCCGGGGCAAGCGGGAGAAATGCCTCCGGTGCGCGCTCACCCCGCCGTTTCGCAATCATACCGCCTCCTGATCTGACTATATCGTCAATCGATATAGTAACCAATACCCGAAAGGAGTCCAGCGGGTTCCTGCTGGCGGGAACAAGCGCCGGTAGGTGACGGGTTTGGCACTCAGTGAACCCCTTTTCTACTGCTGTCGCAGAACTGGCACGCCGCGATCGGGTCATGGCGCAGCTGATCGACCGAAACGAGCCATTCCGGCTCCCAAAGCCCGGTACGCGGCACTTCGCCGCCCTCGCCGAGAGCATCCTCTACCAACAGCTCGCCGGAGCGGCGGCCGCGGCCATTCACAAACGTTTCCTGGCCCTGTTCGATCGCGATCTCTCGCCCGACGCCGTCCTCGCGCTGCACCCGCGACGGCTGCGCGCCGCGGGACTCTCGCGCAGCAAGGTCGCGGCCATCCGCGACCTCGCGGCGAAGATCGTGGATGGGACCGTGCGGCTGCATCGCATCGGCAGGCTCGCCGACGAGGACATCGTCACGTCGCTGTCGGTCGTGCGCGGTATCGGCCAATGGACGGCGGAGATGTTCCTGATCTTTCAGCTGCGCCGCCTCGACGTATGGCCGATCGGGGACTACGGGGTGCGCAAGGGTTACGCGCTGGCCTACGGGCTACGGAAGCTCCCAACGCCAGCCGAGCTCCTGGCTCTCGGCGAACGCTTCCGGCCGTACCGCACGGTCGCCGCCTGGTATTGTTGGAGAGCGGTGAGCGAACAGCGGGACCGCAAATCAGTTAAGGTGTGAAAAACTCGCCCATGTCCGGCGCACTCGCGGCATGGTTGGGAAATGTGGTCACGCCGAGCACGCTGAGACTCAGTCGGAGCGTGCTTTGATGTTGATACAGCACGCTCGATTGATACGCGCGCTTCGCCTTGGCGCTGACAGTCACCCACACAATCCTTCCGCCTCCGTGCGTGTTGTCGCTTGCCGACTCGTCGAACACGATGATCAACAGGCCGTCCTTCTGAAACTGCGCGCTGTTGATCAACGGATCGATGTGCGTTCTGAGCCAGGCGTCCGCCGTGCTGAGCGGGCAGTCGTGCGCGTCGTTGCACAAATTCGGCACGATGAAGTTCCAATTCGCCAGCGTATTGTTCGCGAGGTCTGTCGCGAACTGTGAGAACGGCACCAGGTTCTTGACCTGCGTCGCATTGCTCGCGACGTCCGAGACAAGCGCGAGCGTGTTGTGGCGGCGCGCATATTTGCCGACATCCGGGCCCGTATAGCCGACCTGCGGAATGTCCTCGGCGTACGACTTCCACGTCCTTCCCGCGTTGAGAAGCTCCCGAACGACGTTGTCCTCGGTGACGAGTGGCCCCGAGTAGCTGTCGTTGTTCGTCACGATGTCGCCGACGGTCAGCATGAAATAGTTGCCGATCGATGGATGCGTGTCGGCGTAGTACTGCGTCGCCAGGCCGTATTGTTGCGCGAGGCCGTTCAGGTATGGCATGGACGCGTTGCCGACCACAGTCGCGTAGTTGGTGTTCTCCTCCACCACGATGAACACATGGTTGAATGAGACGGCTGGTGGTGGGGGTGGTGGGGGCGGAGGCGGCGGCGAAGGCGGTGCCGGCGGTGTGACGCCATGCTGGCACCCGCCTGCCCCGATCACGCACAACGCCCCGAGCAGCAGCTTCCACATGAACACAATTACACCATCGCTCGCTGCTGGATTCTGAGACGTTGCCGGACGAACCGCGGCTAAGCCTCGGTCATCACCGCCGGATACATGACCGTCTCGTCGGGCTGGATGATGGCACCGCTGGTCAGGCGTGCTGGTTCAATCCGATTGGTTCCCATGAGATGAAAGACGGTTTCGTGGCGCGCGAGCAGATAATCCGCAATGATGCGGCGGTGACAACGCCACCACACAGCCTCGGCACACATGATGGCGCAGCGCTGGAGATGGCCCAGGGCGATGAGGTTGTCGACGCCGGCCCGGAAGTCCGGCGAAAGCGCATAATCAGCGTAGTTGCGAAAGCTCGGATTTTGCCAGAACGTGTTCGGTGGACCGGACGGGTTCGTACTTTTCGGCCGCCGCCCGCCCAGCGCGGCGAGATGCTGATATCCGATCTGAAATCGTTCCAGAGTTGCCGGAAGCGCCGTTTTGTTGAACTGTGGATTGGTTCGCGACATCGGTATCCTCCGCACATCCGCAACAACACTGACCTCGGCACTCCGGAGCAGTTCGACAAATTCATCGATGCTGCGCGTCGAGTGACCGATCGTGAAAAAAGGCAGGTTCACACCGATTACCGCCGTAGCCCCTGGGGTCCGGGACCACCGCCTTTCGTCGTCAACGCCGTCGTCACGACGTCATCGCCGGGGCTGAGGTCGCCGGCGATGACGGCGCTGACCGCGGTATACGCGTGATCGGTGATGCCAAGCTGGATCTTCACCGGCATCAGTTTGCTTGCACCGACGAGCTTCCACACGATCCCCTCGTCATCGTTAGGGCGGGTCGAATCGGGGCTTGCGGAGAATTTTGGTTCCGACGCGACGGCGGCATGGGCGGATGGCGGAACGTCACCCGCTTTCTCGAGGCCGTAGCGGACGTACAGCGCATGCAACTCTTCCGGCGAGAGCGGTGGCCGGAAGCGTAACGCGGCATTCGGCAGCTTCACGGCATCGGCGACAGTGGCGACCGGAATCGCAACGTACGCAGTCATGCCGGGAAAGAGCTTGAGATCGGCATTCTCGAAGTCGATTACCGCATCGTATGTGACCACGTTCTGGACCGTCGTGGGATTCATTCGGATCTGGCTGAGGACCCCGCTGAACACGTCTTTCGGGTAGGCATCGACCTTGAACGTCAGTCGCTGTCCTGGCCGGATACGTCCGACATCCGACTCATCGACCTTGGCGTACACCCGCATCTTCGTCAGGTCCTGCGCGATGGTGAAGATCGTCGGCGCCTGGAGCGACGCGGCGACCGTCTGTCCGACGTCAACGTTGCGCGCGACGACGACGCCGTCGATCGGCGACCGGATCACGGTGTGGCCGAGGTTGGTGCGGGCCACGGCGAGCGCGGCGTCTTTCTGGCTGACCTGCGCGCGGGCCTGCACCACGCTGGCAGTCGCGGCCTCGGCCCCTGCGCGCGCCGAGGCGAGGTTGACCGTGGCTTGATCGAGCTCCTGTTGCGTGATGACGTTGGTCTTCGCCATGGACCGCGCGCGATCGGCATCCGCTTGCGCCTGTGCAAGCACGGCGGCGGCTTTCGCAGAATCGGCTGACGCCACGATGACGCTCGCTTTGGCGTTCTCGAGGTCGGCAGTCGCCTGGAGCAGCGCGCCGTGCAAAGCAGACGGCTCGATCAGGGCGATGATCTCGCCCTTGTGCACGCGCGAGTTGAAGTCCGCGTTGAGCTGCGCGATCGTGCCCGAGACTTGCGAGCCCACCTGCACCGTGATCACCGCGTTGACCGTACCGGTCGCATCCACTTCGTCTCGGATCTCGCCGCGCTGCACCTTGGCCGTGAGATACTGAAGATCGCTCCTCCGGTGCACCGCGAGTACGAGCACGAGAACGATGAGCGCGCCGGCACTCGCAAGTACGCGGCCGCGATGGGTGGGATCCAGGAGCCATTGGCGCGCGGCGGCCAGGTCGACCGCTTTCATTCGTAACGCAGCGCTTCGATCGGGTTGAGCAGCGACGCTTTGCGCGCGGGATAGAAGCCGAAGAATACGCCCACCGCGATCGAGAATGCGGCCGCGATCAGCACCGCCTCGAGGGACAGCTGCATCGGCCAGCTCAGCGCTCGCCCTACAAAGAATGACGCCGCAATGCCGAGCAGCACCCCCACCGTGCCGCCGACCAGGCTGAGCATCACCGATTCGCCGAGGAACTGCAGCTGGATCAACCGCCGCCGCGCGCCGACCGCAACGCGCAGGCCGATCTCGCGCGTCCGCTCGGTGACCGACACGAGCATGACGTTCATGATGCCGATCCCGCCGACGAGCAGCGAGATCGACGCGATCGCGACGAGCAGAACGGTCAGCGTGCGGCTCGCCTCGATCTGCGCTTTGATGATGTCCTCGGGATTGCGGATGTTGAAGTCGTCGTCTTCATCGGGCCGCAAGTGATGGCGATCTCTGAGCAGCGCGGCGGCCTGCTGGCCGGCGAGCTTGATCACATCCGGGGAGACGGCCGAGCAGAGGATATCGTCGAGCCAGGCATTGCCTTTGATCTTCTTCATGACGGTCGTGTAGGGCATGAGGATCGTGTCGTCCTGATCCTGCCCCGACACCGATAATCCCTTCGGCTGCAGCGTTGCGACGACTCGGCAGGGCAGGCCGCGCACGCGCATCACGGCGCCGATGGGATCGTCGCTCCCGAACAGCTGGTCGCGCACCGTTCGCCCGATCACACAAACATCAGCCGCGCGGTCGACGTCGTCCTGCGTGAAAAAGGCGCCTCGATCGACGAACCAGCGCTTGATATCGAAATACTCAGGCGCCACCCCGCGATAGCCGGTATACCAGTTCTGGTTGGCGTAAATGATTTGGATCGAGCCGTCGACGTTGGGCGAGACGCTTTTGATCAGCGGGATCTGATTCTTGATCGCCGCTGCATCGGACAGCACGAGCGTCTTGGTTCCGTGCGTGCCGGTGCGAACGCCGTTGACCGCGCGCCCACCGGCTTCGATCCACACGAAGTTGTCGCCGAGGTTATTGAGCTGCCGCTCGACCTGCGCCTGACCCGCCTTGCCGATGGCCACCACGCAGATCACCGCCGCGATGCCGATCGTGATTCCCAGCACCGTGAGGATGCTCCGCATCGTATTGGCGAGAAGCGCTCGCAACGCGGTTTCGAGCAGTGTTCCGTATTTCATCGACGCGTTGCACAAGTGTATCCGGGCAGGATAGTCGCATCAAGGCTCGCGGGTGCGCGTCGAATGGCCGATCGTGAAAAACGGCTGGTTCACGAGATCGCGCGTCAGCCTCGGTCGGGGACGCCAACGCGACGCCTCACCATCGCGATGTCGCGCACAGGTCGCACTTCCACACAGCCCGTGCGCGCCCACGGAAACTGCGCCGCGATCCGGATCGCCTCGTCCATGTTGTCGGCCTCGATAAGATTGAACCCGCCGAGGACCTCCTTCGTCTCGCTAAACGGACCATCGACGATCTTGGTGCGGCCGCTCCGAATGCGAACCGATTTGGCCGTTTCGACCCCTTCCAGCATCTGCGAGGTAGCCAGCTGGCCGTCGCGGCGCAGCTCGTCCGCGTGGGTCAAGCATTCGCGCATCATGTCGTCCGCTTGCGCGCCGGGAAGTGCGTCGAGCATCGCAGGGTCATTGTAGATCAGCAGCATGAATTTCATAGCCGTTGGCGTGGAGCCTAGGTGGAGACCCCGCCGAACTCAAGAGCCGGTTACCAACGCGCGTACCCGGCGGTCACGCAATACGAGCCCCGCCCACAACAGCGTAGCGAAAATGGCCGGAAAGAGCACCTCGAATGCCGGCGACCCGACGCGTACCTGAAGCGCCGTAGCGCCGCCCAAATACGCGGTGAGCAGCAGGGCACCGAAGAATGCGGTCCGTTCCCAGAGGTACAGGGCAAGCGACACCACTACGATCACGCCGAGGTCGGGCATGAGTTGCGCAGGGAACCCCATCTGGGTCGATGCCTGCACGACAAAGGGCGGATTCGCGATGTGAATCCCAGCGTCGAAGCACAGAAACAACGTCGCAATGGTGGTGAGCACACGGCCGGTCCAGAGTTGCGCGCGAGACACTGGAGCCTGCAAGACAATCGCGGTCATGATTTTCGTCTCCCGTTAGTGAGGCGCTCGTGCACCTCCTGATGGGACGACGAACGGCAGGTGGAGAAATCGACACGCTTCGGTATCGCAGCTGATGGCTAATCCGGCTCCGTGGTTATCGACGCCCTTCGCGCGTTAGTCTCCATGAGGTGAGTAGGAGCCAGAGGCTCCAGGCAACGGCCTGCCGGATCGGGAACACGGCACGGGTCGGGACTTCGCTAGTAACGAAGGGCGTATTGCAGCTTCACGAGCAGCTGATTAGAGGCGAACGTCAGCTCGGGCTGCGACGTCACGGGGTCACGCGTTCGCAGATTGTGATTGTAGACCACGAACAGGTCACCGAGCGGGCGGTACGTCCAGCGGAGACGGGTGTTGGCCCCCACGGAGTTCGACTCCGTATCGTATTGCAGCAGGCTCGAGAGCTGCAGGTCTGGAGAAACATTCACGCGCAGGCGCGTGCCAAGCAGGTCCTGCGTGAAGTTCCCCTCCGGCATCCTCCCCACGTCGTGCTCTCCCGAGAATTCCATGATGAAGAGCGACGACGGCTTCCACGCGCCGGTGATCTCGAATTGGTCGAGCTGCCCGTCGTAAAAACCGCCGAACCACCACGTGAGCTGCGCGTTGAGCCGCCGTTTGGGCGCGGTACCGGCTTCGAGCCGAAAGCGCCAGAAGTGATACGCCCCGGGGTCGATCGTGACGTTCTGCGCCACCTCGAACGAATCGGCTAAACGCTCGCCGGTCGGAATGATGTTGAATTCGAACCGATCACCGCTCTCGAGCCGGCAGTTGATCGGCGCCATGAAGTACTCGTAACTCTGCCAACCACCGGACAGACCGGCCACCAGGCTGAGTTCGTTTTCCCAGAAGCACTGGCGGATGTGCAGCGGCCCGATCGGCTTCTGCGGCCGGGGTTGCCACACATAACTGAGCCGCGCGATCTGCACCGCGGGACGGGGCAGAAAGCCCAGCGAAGGATCGAAAGACTCTCCCAGCCGCTTGTAGCTGAAGGCGATGTCCCAGAGGTCGTTGGGATACGCGAGGGCCACCCCGTAGGCATTCCGATCTTTCCCGAGGTCGTCGCGTCCCGATGCCAAGGCCCACGCGCCGAGCTGCAGATTCTTGTCGCCCTGAAAATGCGATGTCTGATAGGTCAGATCGGGCCCGAGCATCCAGCTTCCCGATCGACCGAGGGGATCGCCGGCGGTCCCGAGGAACCCCACCGACGACTCGCGCCAGATATTCTGCTTGACGCGCACCACCGCCATCGCATTGCCCGTCGGCAGCCCGTCGATGTCACCGGTTCGCACGGCGAGCGCTCCCACGTTGGTGGCGCCAAAACGGCCATTCACCTTGCCGCCGACATTGATTGGGACTTGTTGCCCTTCCCCGAGACTGTCCGCGATCAGCCCGATGCGACGGCTGAAAAAGGGAATCAAGTCCTCGTTCAATCCCAGCCCGAAATCGAAGATGTCCGCACCTTCGAGAAAAAACGTGCGCTTCTCCGGGAAGAGCAGCGGGAAGCGCGTGAGATTGATCTGCCGGGTGTCGACTTCGGTTTCGGCGAAGTCGGTGTTGACGGTGACCGACGCGAGACCTTTGTTGCCGAGGCGCTGCGTGATGTCGAGGCTGAGGTGACCGCTGTCGCTGACGGGGACGGACGCGCTGTCGCGCGCCAGCTCGCCGATAACCGCTGGGCGCACACTGAGCCCCACGCCGAGATCGAAGTGGGGCAAGTCGGTGAGGAGACCGGCCCGGCTCACCAAAGTCACTTTGTAATCGCGCCGTGCACCCGCCCAGCGGTCGGTCTCCTGAAAGCGCTGAATGCGGCGCTCAATATTGAACCCCCATTCGGCGAGACCGGGTTTGAACAGCAGGCTCTTGAGTGGAATGCGGATCTCGGCAGACCATCCGCGCGACGTCCGCGCCGTGGCCGCCTCCCACACGGCGTCCCAGTTCGCATTCTCGTCGCTTTGATTGGTCACCAGCGCGTCGTAACGCGAGCCATTCGGGTTGACCGCAAACACGTAGCCGGTGCGACCGTCGAGGTATGTGTCGAGCACGATCTTGAGGTGATCCTCGTTGCGGAGGACGGCGTCTCGTTGCCGCGCGTAACTGACGATGCGTTGCGGCTCCGGATCGTCGGCGCGGATCCCGAAGACGAGTGCGTCACCCGTCGTGATCACCCGAACCACGGTGCGAGCCGGCGGCGTGGCGCCTTCGATCGGCTCGACCTGCGTCAGGCTGGTAATGGAGTCCGCGGTATTCCACTCGGCCTCATCGAGCATGCCGTCGAGTCGCAGGGACGAATGCACGATGGCGATGCGAAGCCGAGGGCGCGCGAGATCGGAGGTGTCTGTCGTCTGGCTTCCCGGAAGGAGCGCGAGGAAAACCAGGAGCTGTACCACTGAGCTACGGGGCTAGTTGTTGCTCGTCACTGCACTCCCACGAAGCACGTCTTCGTCCGGCTTGACTGCGTCGTCAAGCGCCACGTGGTTGCGATCGTCGCGCACGATGCGCGAAAACAACGTGACGTCCCGGTCAAAGAGGAACCGAAACAGCAACCGCGTCCACGACCGATGCGCCGCCAGTTTCCCGTACACTTCGGGAGCCGTCGCGCGGATTTGCGGCAGATGATTCCATGGCACCGAGGGAAAATCGTGATGCTCGTTGTGGTATCCGACATTGAACGCCAGCCGGTTGAGCGGCCCATAATAACTGAAGGTCTCCTGTTCGCCGCCCTCCGTGAGATAGTGCCGTTGAATCCAGCGCGCGCCAAGCGGGTGCAGGCCGATCGAGAAGAACAACGACAGCGCGAAATAGAGCAGCGCCTTCGGGCCGAGGACCACCCAGACCACCGCGTCGAACACGACCATGACGATCAGGTTCACAACGGTCCAGCGATCCCACAGCGGAACCTCTTTTACGCGCCAGGGCCGGAGCGCCTGGAAGATGGGGAACAAGAGCAGCCAGAGCGCCTTCCCTACCGGAGAATGACCCACGAGCCTCGCTTCCCACCGGAACGGAAGGTCACCGTCGAGCTCGTACACGCCCTGAAAAGCGTGGTGCTTGAGGTGGTACTTCGAGAACGACATGGCGCCGGGGAAAAACTGCGGCAGGTTGGCGAGCAACGCAGTCAGAATGTTCGGGACTTTGCGTTTGAAGACCAGCCGGTGTGCCGTCTCATGGATTACCACGAACAGCGCGTGATCCGCGAAGGCGCCGATCGTGTAGGCCGCGATGGCCACAATCCACCATGGCTGCCGCGCAACAAGCGCGGCGACGGCGATCTGTAGGCCGACGATACCCAGACACCACCAGAATGTGGTGGGATTGGGACCGATCAGGTCGCGGATCTCGGGATGACGCTGTAAAAGCTGCTTGGTCCGGAGCCGGTGTGGCTCGGGCGCCCGAGAGAACGCGAATTCCTCATTGGGGGGCTTCACAGGCGTGTCCAAACTGGCGAAAGGGACATGTTAACGCTAGGCCTGTGAGCATCATAGCTAACCATCCGTCCAAATTTGCATCGTTCGATCTGGCCCTTGGTATCGTAGTAACAACAGCGGGAACAACAAGCTGCATGCGCCGTCCGAGACCGGCATGGATGGACCGTACGCACAACGCAGCGCAAGCAAAGCCGATCGCACGACGCCGCTCCGCGACCTGCTGCAACATCCGCCATATTCCACGACGCGAGCGCGGCAACGCTCACCGGCTTTGCGGTGACGATCGACCCGCGGTAGGAGTCCGGGGAGGAAAGTGAGGGCCTGCTGAAAACGCGACGCTCTCATCTCCCCTGGCTGGACG